>JASFLF010000207.1:0-6382 GCA_050118235.1 Gammaproteobacteria bacterium
CCAAGTTGCGTAACTGGCGTAGAACTCGTCCGAATCGGGTTTGTGCATAAACGGGTGGTAGATAGCTTCCTCGTCTAGCCGGTAAACAACATCGAAATAGTCAAAGACACCGGCGCGATAGGGGAGAATGCGCGTATAAGTTTTACGACGGCGAGACTCTCCGGTCCACAGCGCGATTTGGTCATAGAACTTGTCCTGTTTAACGTTGGAACCGGGAATGTTCTGTAGCGGCTCGGGGATCATGAAGTCATTGGTGCGCAACGCGTCCATGGTCTCGTGCTGGGTACTGACGATGTTAAAGTCGCCGAGGGCGATAAAGTACGAATCAGCATCCGAGTCGTAGTCGCTCTCAGCGCGTCCGGCAAGCAGTTCCGTAAGGCGACGGATCTCCTCTTTGCGCCGTTCGATGCCGGCGCTGCCACTGCCGTAGTATATATGGACGGTGGCAAGATTGATCTTTAGCCAGCCGGCCTGGAATGACGCAATGAATGGCGTTCGCGCAAACTGTTGCGGACCTCCCAAAAGCGAGTTGGGGGGCAGCACGATCTCCGCGGCTTCGGGAAGCGTCGGCGTGGCTGTCGCTTCGATGTCAATTCCGTCCGCGGCGGTAATCGGCACGCGCGCGTTCTTTGCAAAGCGGATCGATGAGCCGGGCGGCAGGTCGAGCTTTGTCCCATCGGGAAGAGGGATCTCAACATCCTCCTCGATTTTTGTCTGGCCGGAAGCGAGCGTGCCGGTCTTCAGGCCGGTTGGAGAGGCAAGTATTTGTCCTGCGGCTAGCTCGAGTTGTGCTCCGCCCTCCACTTTGAAACGATCGCCAAACGGATCGGTAACTTTCTGGCCGTTTGGTAAGGTGAGTTCTCCGGCAACGTTTCGGAACCAGACCTTATTGCGGTTGAAGAGGAAGGCCATGCGCTCTTTGTTGCCAGATGTGCCCTCAGTCACATCGGTAGCGATATAGTCCCAGTTAGGGCCGAGCAGCTTCTTTACGTCATTGAGCGGATTGAGGTCGCGGCGGATCTCTTGAAGCGCAATCAAATCAAAGTGCGATAGAATCTCGGCAATATAGGCTTTTGCCTCCTGACTCCGGCATCCATAACTCGGTGAGTCAAACTCCCGAAGGTTCCACGTGGCTATGCGAATAAGCCTTGAGGTATCAGAGGGTGGCTGTATATTATCCGACAGGTTTGCGGCGCCGATATGCGAGTCAAGCGCCGCCCGCAACGTTTTTATCTTTTGCGCGGCTCGTTGCTTAGTTTTCAGTGTATCGACCGTATCATTCGAACGGGGGTGAAGCCATTTATAGTTAGGCATCGTAGTCTCCTTTCCCTTTCGGACAGCGTTTACCTCCACAATGCTTTTATCAACTTTACTATCTTACAACCCATCAACCTTCGTCTTATTTTACTCGTAGTGAGCATACGCCTTGGTTACCTTGCTAGCAAGCATACGGACACCAAGACAAGCCAGAACCGCCATAGACTGAAAGGTGAAACAATCTGTTAGGGGGCAAGATTGTATAATCGTTTGTATTTGTATCTAATCTTTGCTTTTAGTGACCGCCTGGTGACAAATGTGGGTCAAGTTTCTTGGAATGAGTGGCATTTAAAACGCAGCGTAAAATTGAATCCGATGGCTATATAGTTCCGTTATCTTGCTTAGCCTGGATTATACGCCCAATGCCACGGTTCATACGAAATGCCGACCTTATTCCTTTTTGGGTACGATAGCGTGAAGGAGTGTAAATGGGCATATTTCTCCAGCCAATGAAACGCCTCTGTAGTATCAAACGCTTCCGATAGAGCCTCACTGCCATTTGATGTTAAGTCGAGTGCCCGGCCGGTATGGTGCTCGCTATAACCTGGCGCCGCGCACACCTTCAATATCTCAGATAGGGACTGGCCGGAATCCAATTTCCTCTGAATTATTTGCGATTGTTTATCCACCGCCCTGAATGCCGAGACGACATTCAAAACAACGCCCTCTTTCAACGCGTGTTCTTTCATGGCTCTCCAGGCATCTGCCGCAGCTGGCGCCAGCCTTTGCGCTCTGCCGTATATGTCGTTTCCAATTTCTATCAAAACAGTTTCTTCTTTTTGCAGAACGAGGCCATACTCACTTTCATACGCTGCTGGAATTCCCAGCTCTCGGTGTATTAGTTTAATTCTTTCTTTGAATTCATGCATAACCGATCCTAGGAATGTGACAGTGATACCGCATCAAGTTAAATTTAGCGATGTTCAGTACCGTAAGCTATGATTTTGTAGATGGTTTTGCGCGCGCACAGCACGCGCTACTTCCCCCTAAACGCACTTCGCATCCTTTGCTAAAAGGTAGAGGGCGTGGAAAAATTCGCTAAATTTTTCTCGGCTCCATAAGAAAAAAGTTCGACAGTGAAAAGACTACTTCAACGTCTTTTCCTGGCACATATCTATTTTTCAATTCCGTTATCTTGTTGCTAATCTCAGCTTCAATAGTGTTTTTTAATTGAGCTAAGTCGGTCAATTTAAGATCTTTCGCTTCCAGGATCTTTTGTAGCGCAATTCCGCGGCTTTCAATTAGCAGTCTATCAATTAACTGCTCATACTCATCTGATTTATAAATCTTGCTTTCCCTGGGTTTTCGTAAGAATTGAATGGAAACAATCAGATTAAATAAACCCTTGTCTTTTATTTCCACGGCGGCTATGACGGAGCCTTCTCCTCCGGTATATCCAGTGGAAAAAAATCCGGAATCAAAACCGGCAAACGCATTGGATCCAAAAACCAGAACAAACATTAACATCAATTTGAGTGTGCGAATCATTTTGACTTCCCTTGTTAGCGAGGTTTAAATTGATAAATTTGCTTACCATCAGAATAACTTTGCTATCATTTTGACTATACCTAATAGAAGTCTGGCCGATCTTGGGCATGAATTCGCGTCAGTATCTTCACATTCCACGTAGAGGTAAATGACTCCGAGGATCAAAAGTAAAATAAACAGCGCACCAAAACTGAGTTTTTTCCTGGTTTTATTTCGCGGGTTATTTCCAGCGGCCAAAATGTTTCCAACTCTCAATTTGTATTGATGTTTGCAATATACCCAACAAGTCACGTAATCGAACATCTTTCCCCTTGATGCTCGACGCAGTCATCGTACGTGGAATATTCGCTTCCGTGTCCCCGCCCACAATGATGACCACAGGCGCGCCACTCATTTGCTCGCTGATACGATTGGCTTCCTCCTTTAGCTTTTTTTCTATATCGTGCTGTTCATGCATGTGTCTTTTCCCCACTTCACTAGAATCCTATGATGTTGCATAGGATTTTGCACCCAAAATAATGGCAAAAAATATAACAAAAATGCCAAGCAAATTATACCAAAGAGGCCAAACCGAAAATGTGTCAGTGGCAAAAAATAACGGAAGGTAAATAGCAAAGGTTATGGTTGAAACTATAATTCCATATTTGACTTCCTTTCCCGGTGTGCGTTTACCAACGACTCTTCCAGCAAAATACAAAATCAATCCTGAAATAACCACATCCCCAATTTGAAACAGTAAGTTGTTTGTCAGTTCCGACTCGAAGGCCTCTTGGTTACTAAAATCAAGACCAAGGGCTAGCGCCAAAACAATTCCGTAAATCGTACTGATGGCGCTTGCTAAAATGATCGATATGCCAAGTCCAAATAAAACCGCTCTAACGGGCTTAAACTGTTTTTCTCCTTTGGCGGATAAATCAGCTTTTGGCGTTTTATATACGTCCACAGTCGTGTCTCCTCATGTTTAACATCAAAAGCCTCGCCGATTCTTGGCTTGTCATGATTAAATTGCATGTGTGCACTTCGCATGAACATGACCTATCGTAAATTACGCTTCCAAAGCCGGGTATGGCGTGGTGCCCACTTCCCGCGACTTGCTATGCGAGCACCGCACGCTTCCCTCCGAAACAATGAATTGTCCGTGTGCCCGCCTTAAATCTGCCTGCATGAGGAATGCCCGCTTCTATGTGATACTCATCCCCTTTTTTTAGGGTTATGCTGGCTCCGCCAAGCTCAAGGATATATTCGCCCTCTATGACGATAAAATATTCGTCAAAGTCGTGAGTATGTTCTTCGGATATTCCATCTGTTTCACAAATCCAATAGGCCATTTGTTTGCCGTCCACTCCATCGTAGACCCACCCTTTCACACCGCTGGATTGCGACTCAGATGCCACAGCGTTTTCTTTTGTTGTCATAAAATGGGGGAATCGATTCATGCTACTTTCTCAAGATAATGTATCCCGTTATCGGCTGTAAAAAGCATGGGGAGGAACGAACGGTGTTTTTGCGGTATGAGTGCATGTGAGCGTTAGGTTTTATTGTTCACTGACTTTCGAATGAAACGGAAATACATAAACTTTTGTTCTTTGTTAGCTGGAGTAATATGGACTTCGCTTTTCACCTCTATTAACTCAAAATCTTCGCCCAACTCCGCTACAAGTTTCTTTGAGTCATATTGCACGATATCGAGCCCACTACATTTCTCCGGACCACCGATCGTAAATGCGGCAATGATGAGATGACCGCCTGGTCTTAGCGCACTTTTTAAAGCCTTGATGTAGTACTTTCGATCGGATTTATCCGTTAGAAAATGAAACACAGCCCGATCATGCCAAAGTGAAAACCGGTGTGGGGCGCTAAATCGTGTTATATCACATTCATGCCACTCAATGTTCTGAGCTAAAACACCCAGCCTCTTTTTGGCGCAGGTAAGTGCTATTTCAGAAATATCTAAAACAGCCAAATTCGTGAAGCCTTCCTTGCACAGGTAATCTACCAGCACAGACGCACCGCCCCCAACATCAATGATGGGTTCATCACTGGCAAGTTGAGTGTTACGAATAAGCTCCAACGAAAGAGATGGCTCCTTTTGGTACCAACTCACATCTAAGGGCGATTTATCGTGATAGATGTTTTCCCAATGCGTTTTTGTGTCAAACATTATACGAAATCTCCTTAATTATTGAAGATATATCTTCCTCTACTTTTCCCTCTACGGACATGTGTAATTCAACTCGGTAATCTACGCCTGGCATTGGTTTGTCAGACACTCCAATTGTCGCATAAGTGGTTATATTCAAATCAACTTCGGGTTTCCATCTCATTACTTCAATGAAGGCAGGATATTCAATTCCATTTTGATGTGGAGGATTGTCATATCGAATTGAGCGCGCCGTCAGGCGCGTCCGCTTGAGTATTTCGTTAGGCTCGCCCCAACACCACCCAAGCCTTACCCGCAGAAATAGAATAGATGAAAGCAAGAAATATAGCGACTGATAAAAGGACGCTATGCGGTGTTTGGAGAAAAGATATTCTAATATCTACGGGATATATCAATTCCAAAATAGCTCGTGCTACCCACAGCACGACGAGAACGGAACCGACGACCAGAGACGCCCGAGGGTGTTCAACCCTGGAAAAATAAATAGAAAGAAAGGCCAGCGATAGTAAAAAGTGCAGATAACGTAGATGCCAGATAATAGAAATGCTCGCCAACAGCCGGTTCCATTTCCAGAGAAACGGAACTGTCGTAACCGATGGTGGGCATAAAAATATGGTCTACGCCGATCATGGCCGTTAACAATCCTCCGATAAATAAAGCCCCTCGTAATAAACGTTCTGAATTCATAATGTTGCTCTTTAGGGAATCGTAGATCGGTCCGTTTTGAGAGCTTAGCAGTATGACTATGCCGCTCGTTAGTGCGAGCGCTTATTCATGTGGATTGTATTGAATCCTGGAAGCTAAAAAAGGGACGGTGGGATTTTTCATCCCACCGTAAAAAACAAAATAAGGCTGCAAATTAGGCAAGTGAGCCCTGATGCTCGATATTGAACGTGCGCAATACGTAGTTAAATGCCCTGTTATTCGCCGCCTGTACCACAGCGTCGAATATGGACCGATCACTCCAACCCCAGCGACGCATTTCATCCAGGTCGATTTTGCTAACATCTTCAGGCGAGTTGACGGATTTTATGGCGAGTTTTAACAAGGCCTTCTGTTTTTCATCAAAAGGCGCGGCATCCGGATTATTACGAGAAGCGCGAATACTATCCAAGTCCACCCCCATGCTCGTCAGAAATCCTTCATTCATGTCGATGCAAAAACTGCAGCCCGAGTTCCAGGAAATCTGGTAGCGAATCATGGCTGTTAGCGTCGGCGGCAGTTCTGTACCACCCGTATTAAAGTAACCGATGTTACTGACAAAAGACTCGAGAAGAGGAGGGCTGATGCTATATAAGCGCAAGCCGTCGGGAACAAAACCGAGGCGTTCTTCAATGGCGCCCAATATCGCCGCGACTTTCTCTTCGTCGCCGGCAGGGGCTTGCGGATGGATAAGCGCACTTTCGCTATTCGTGT
>JASFLF010000208.1:0-6362 GCA_050118235.1 Gammaproteobacteria bacterium
ACTATTCTTTTTGCATTTCTACTGATGTCCTTTGCTGCTACGGCAGATGACTACGCTCGTTATATCAAAGTTTTTAAAGATTCTCCCGTAGTACAGGAGTTTTTTAATAATTCTTACGGGTACGCCGTGTTTCCGACCATAGGCAAAGGTGGGATTGGTATCGGTGCTGCTCACGGTAGTGGCCAAACTTATGTAGGTGGTAAAGTGACCGGTAAAACCACTGTGACTCAATTATCTGTTGGATTTCAATTTGGCGGACAAGCGTATAGTCAAATGATCTTTTTCGAAGACAAACGCGCGTATGATGAATTTACCAGCGGCAATTTCGAATTTGGTGCGCAAGCCAGCGCGATAGCCATTACCGCGGGCGCGCAAGCGCAGGCAGGATCCACTGGGGCAACAGCGAGTGCCAACACCGGTCCGAAAGACGCCGGTGCGCAAAAAAAAGCTCAGTATCATAAGGGGATTGTCGTATTCACCCATGTTAAAGGTGGCTTGATGTACGAGGCGTCACTTGCCGGCCAGAAATACAGTTTTGAACCGATAAAGAAATCGGATTGAGATTGCCGGGAATGGTCATTCGAGAAGGAGGACACTGCGAGGCGCGTATTTTTTACGCTGTGGCAATCTCGGCGTTACGTGCAAGTGCCGAATTCAGTAGATTTCGGCATGGTTGGTTCCACCGGCAGTCATACCGCCCTTTCGGCGCTGGAGTGACATGATTAGATGGCAGTGGTGCGGTGCAGGAAAAAGTATACGATGTAGTGTGCTCTGACAACCGCCAACCGGATGCCGGCGGCAAGCTTCCGCCGGTGGGTAACACCGCGGATGTGGCCTACGCCACTTGGAACAATACCATCGGCGATCCTGAATTGATCACTGCGTGGAAGGATCCGAATTCGATCCCGCACTCAAGGCTTTCTATTATGTGCGCGTATTGGAAATCCCAACTCCAAAGTGGACGGCGTATGAAATCAAACGCTATAACCTCCAATTGCCAAAAGAAGTGCCCATGACTAACCGGGAGCGAGCTTATACCTCTCCCATCTGGTACACTCCATAGCACACAGGAGTGGTGTGGGAGCGCCCCACTGGGGCGCGACTCGCATCGAACAATCCTAGCGTCAACTATTATGACGCTAGGGCGGTCACTGTAATTCGCAATATATTAGAATATATAAGTAACATGCAAATGAGAATATGTGATGAAGTTAACCACCAATAAATGGCTACAAGAACCCCTGGTTAGATTCCTAATAATTGGCGCTGCAATATTTGCTATAAACGCCTGGGTCAACAATTCGGACCAGGGTGCTAAACCCAGCGTTGACATTACTGCGGCGGACATCGATCGTTTGCGAACATTGTGGCAACGCAAATGGCAACGACCACCGACCCACGCAGAACTACAAGGTCTAGTTAATGCCGAAATTCGCGAAGAGATCTTATACCGCGAAGCGCTGGCCATGGGGCTGGATAAAGACGACACCATTGTGCGCCGGCGCATGGCGCAAAAGCTGGAGTTTCTTACCGAAGACCTCATGACATTGAAAGATCCAAACAATAAAGAATTGATGAACTATTATGAGAAACACACCGACAAGTATCGCGAACCGGCGCGCCTGAGTTTTACCCATATTTATTTCAGTAGCGATCGCCGTGGATTCAATGCCGAAGCCGATGCCCAGCAAGCGCTGTTAAACTTGAACGCTAAAGGTGGTTCCCCGGTGGATGCCGGCCAAGCGTTGGGCGATCGGTTTATGCTGGATTCAAACTACGATCAGCTAACAATTCCAGATATCGCCCGGTTATTCGGCGGAAATTTTGCGAACGCATTGGAAAAGCTTCCCCAGGGCAGTTGGCAAGGCCCGGTCACTTCAGGTTACGGTACCCATCTGGTCTATATAACAGAGCACATTCCGGTACGATTACCTGATCTCGCCGAAGTACGTGATGCGGTGTCGCGTGACTACCAACAGCAAAAACGTGAAGCGGCCAACCAGGCGTTTTATGCGCGCTTAAAACAACGTTATAACATCAGCATCGATCAAACCGCCCTTGAGGCCAAGCAGCAGTTGTCTGAGGTACACCCATGATTCGCTACGCCTTCGCATTGTTGCTTGCGGTATTTCTCACGCCGCTACACGCTCATGAAGTACGCCCCGGCTATTTATACATCACAGAAACTCAATCCGGCCAGTATGACATATTGTGGAAAGTGCCGGCCCGTGGTGACCTGGTATTGTCTATCACTCCATCGTTTCAACCCGAATGTAAGCAATTGGTACCGCCATCTATCCGCATGGCCGGCGGCGCACAACTGAGTCAGTGGACTGTGGACTGTGGTGACAAAGGGCTCGATGGTGTAACCGTCACTATTGATGGTTTAGTCGCTACCATGATTGATGCGCTGGTGCGCATCGAGTTTACCAGCGGGGTCGTGGTATCTCGCTTGTTAAAACCCAGTGACGCGTCCTTTACCGTAAATGCCAGTGGCAGTAACGTGCCAATAATGGGTTATATCACATTAGGTGTCGAGCATATCCTGTTGGGAATAGATCATTTGCTGTTTGTATTGGGTTTATTATTGATCGTGCGCGATAAGTGGTTATTACTAAAAACCATCACTTCGTTTACTGTCGCACACAGTATCACTTTAGCGATGGCAACATTGGGATTTGTTCACGTTCCACAAGCGCCCGTGGAAGCGGTCATCGCTTTGAGTATTTTGTTTTTGGCCACTGAACTGGTCAAGCAACAAGAGCATCGTGCCAGTTTGACGGAACGCTATCCCTGGATTGTAGCGTTTATTTTTGGATTATTGCACGGCTTTGGTTTCGCCGGAGCATTGTCGGAAGTCGGCTTGCCGCAAGCGGACATTCCATTGGCGCTGCTGTTTTTCAATATGGGTGTGGAAGTAGGGCAGTTGATATTTGTAGCTGCTGTGCTTGCAGTTACATGGTCCATAACCAGGCTGCGAATAAAATGGCCGTTGTGGGTAAAAGAGATACCGGCATACACCATCGGCTCGGTGGCGGCGTTTTGGTGTATAGAGAGAATCGTGGGATTTTGGTGACAAAGTACAATCCTATCGTCAGGCTTAAGCTAACATATATTGGAAAACTCAACGAGAGGGCTTGGAAAATGAAAAAAGTCGTATTGCTGGTTTGTTTTGGTCTATATCTGTTTGGCTGCAGTAGCGTTCCGGTTAAGGACATCTCCATCGAGTCGGAAGCGGATCCAAAAGTGAAATTCAGTGGCTATAAAACCTACGCCTGGTTGGGCGCGGCTGGCATTGTACACGATCCTCAAGGTCAGTGGGAGCCGCCGCAATTTGACGCCGACGCGGAAATTACCTTTCTCATTGACCAGGCAATGCGCAAGCGCGGCATGACCGAGGTCACCGACAATCCGGATATGTTGGTGGCTTATGCCTTAGGTGTGGATATGGCGGCTCTTAAAGTCAAGCATGATCCCGAAACGAAAATGCCCATGCTAGATAATGTTCCACAAGGCGCATTGATTGTGACACTCGTCGATCCGGAGACCGAGTTCGTCACTTGGGTTTCCATTGCCACAGCGGATCTCAAGGGACTCGAGCCGGACATGGCAAAGAAAAGGCTGAAATACGTTGTGAAAAAAATGTTTAAACAACTGCCGAAGAAGTAGTTGGTGGTTGGGGATTTCTTCGGAACCAGTGTGAATAATAAGTAACTTGCATTTTAGTGTCATTTCGAACGGCGGAGAAATCTTTAAAAGTGGGGCGATCATTTCTGCCAAAGATTTCTCGCGTATGTTCGGAATGACAATCACCCTGTCATCCTGAGCGGTTTTTTGCGAAGGATCTTATACCGCGAAACTAGACGATTAAATATCAGCTCTTCACGAAAGAAAAGATGAGTAAGTCTTATTATTGAGGTTCCTTGTTTAACATAAGCTCAAAAATAAATCCTACGATGCGAATAACTTATTTGATTATTTCAATCTTGTTTTTTTTAACTGCAGCCTGTACCGTCACCGAAGAACGACCTCCCGAACAAAAAATCATCCCAAAAACCAGCGTGGTCTCCTCGTTCTTCTCCGCAAAACGATACATAGCCGGACAACGATTTGCGTGGCTCCCCGGCGCGGATCGCTATTTTGAAGACCCTCGCTTTACCGATCAGGCCTTAAAACCCCTGCTGGAAAAAGCCATCCAACAAACGCTAAGCAATTCGGGTTATCAATATACTCAGGATGCTCAGCAAGCCGATTTTTTAGTGGGCTACCTGGTCGCCTTGGAAAGCGAACTGGACGATCAAGCCATAGCCAAAATCTATGGCAGCGCACCTGGATTAATGGTGCAAAGTACCAATGATTATGAAAAAGGTACATTGATTGTTGATATTGTCGATGGCGTCACCCAACAGTCTGTGTGGCGCGGGGCATTGCAAGCGGCGGTCAACTTTGACGTTGAACCGTCTGTGCGTGAACAACGCGTAACTTCCGCTGTGGGAAAACTATTAAATAATTTTCTGCAACAACCATAGTACGTTTTTTCCTCATCAGGCGGAGGTTGGTAGGAGCGCACCGCTGGGGCGCGAAGTGCTGGGGTAGTAAATATGCAAATCGCGGTGCCCCGCTCCCACAGGCATTCAATGTAAATTAAAACGCCTTACTCATACTGACATAAAAACCACTGTCATCATCCTCACCCCAAGTATAGTTGACTCGAAAATTAACCCGATTTTCCACATGCTTCTTTGTGACGAAGAATCACCGGGTACAGAATTACGGGCTCTGCGATCTGTCTCAAATCAAAGTATCGGCGAAAACAATCGCGCAACCCGAACCAGCAATTTGAACAGCGGTGAGCGCTTGTCATAATCTTCAATGCTAACGATTCTGCTCTGCGCAAAATCATCTTCCAGCATTCGAAACACCGCCTTATTGCATTTCTCGTCGGCGAATACCATGGTGATTTCAAAATTCAGGCGAAATGAGCGATTGTCAAAATTGGCCGTGCCAACCATGGCAAGATTATCGTCAACCAGCATGACTTTCTGATGGAGGAATCCGTTTGTATAGCGATACAATTTGATTCCAGCATCAATGGTTTCATGAAAATAGGAAAATCCGGCCAGATAAACCAGTTTGTGATCGGCTTTCTGGGGTAGTAGTATGCGTACATCCACGCCACGCATTGCCGCCAATTGCAGCGCACTGACCACGGATTCATCGGGAACGAAATAAGGGCTGACTATCCAACACCTCTGTTTCGCTAAATTGATTGCGTGCACAAAGAGCAAGCTGCAGGTATCCAACCTGTCCGCCGGCCCGCTGGGTAAGGTCAGTATTCTATAGTCATTCCCCGTGCTCAATCTGGGTGCCCAGTTTAATGGCGGGATTTTTTGTGTTACCCAATACCAGTCTTCAATGAATACCATTTGGATAGCCAACGTAGCCGGTCCGGATATTTTCACATGAGTATCTCGCCAAGGACTAAGTTTCGGATCTTTCCCCAGATATTCATCACCTACGTTAAGGCCCCCGACATAAGCGGTAAATCCATCAACCACCACTATTTTGCGATGATTGCGAAAGTTGATTTGCAAACGCCGGCTGAACTTGGTCGTGCAGCGAAATGTTTTTGCCTCGGCACCGGCCTCTTGCAACTCCTCCAGATAACTGGCGGGCAAAGAAGAACTACCGATGGCATCGCACAAAAAATAAACTTTGACGCCTTGTTTGAGCTTTTCAAGCAGTGCGGATTTAAACCTGCGTCCCAGGTCATCGTCCTTAACAATATAAAACTGCACCAGAATGTAAGTTTTTGCCTGTTTTATATCTTGGAAGAGTGCCTGGAAGGTTTGCTCTCCATTAATAAGTAATTTTGCTGAGTTACCTTTTAGAAATGGCATATGCGCCAATGCTTCGAAAGCAGGGAATGCAGGTTCGTTGGGGTGGAACTGGGCTTGAAACTCCGGCGCCTTTGCTCGAAGTTCTTCCAAAACCGAAGTTAAATAACTTTGGCTGATCCTGCGGGCTTTGACATATCCGTGAAATTTGCTGCGGCCGAAAATTAAATATGCCGGTAAACTAATAATCGGAAAAGACACTAAGGCGATCGACCAGGCGACAGCGCCTTGAGAAGTGCGCGAACGCATAATCGCGTCATAAGCAAAAAAGATAGCTACAAACTCAAGGGTAACTAATGCGTAACCTGCTATCGCGGTAATTGAATGAGTAAGCACGATGGTATTGGTTGCTGGTCAATAAATTGATTATCTCGCCCATGCACTCCCGATGGTGATATAAAATACCCATTCTTCGGGGCCTTTTGCAATGTCTATACCGGCGTGCATCCCCAGTTGTCGTGCGGT
>JASFLF010000209.1:0-6345 GCA_050118235.1 Gammaproteobacteria bacterium
TAATTAAGCCCACTGTAGGGCGGGTTAGCGTTTTTTTGCGTAACCCGCCATGGAGTTTTGGTGGATTACGGCGCAAAAAAAACGCACCTAATCCACCCTACATCACGCGTTGTTTGCTTAACTAAGTGCCATTCGCCTCAAATAGCGTATTTTGGTGTTCCAGTTCTTATTCCATGCGCTTACGCTCCTCAATATCGGCCTCCAGCCGCTCCAGCAGCAAGCGGTTGGTCAGTGCATTGGTCGCCCACTCGGCGACATCCCGGAACAACCGTCTCTCTTCGTCGGTCCATTCATGCTTATGTGGTATTGTTTTTAAAGAAAATATGGCGCATCTACCTTGATACGAACTTCATGAGGCCGGTTCAGCCCAATTAAACGATTGGCGCTAACTCAATGATTGCGGTTGTTGTAGACCGTAAATAGCGGATTGCGCAGCTCATTGGAATCATCGTCGCCTACCGGTGGAAGTGGAGATAATGACAATTTTTCCGACTTTAATTCGTTGATGATTTCGCTGATATCACCGGCAGTTAATACATGCTTATTTTCCACAAAGCCATGTAACAACAAGCGGCTCATTATTTGATTGATCTTTCTTGGCACACCATTACTGAAATGATACAGATGGGGGAAAATACTGTGGTCCATCACGGGGTCTTGTTTCCAGCCCGCTATCTGTAGGCGATGAAACACATAGCGTTCAACTTCGGGATAGGGTAGAGGTAGTATTTCGCACGCGGCGATAATGCGCTGTTTGAGCTGTTCCATAACCCGCAATTGCAGCACGTCAAACAGTTGTTTTTGCCCTACTAAGAATACCTGCAACAAGGGTTGGTTATTTCGTTCCAGGTTAGTAAGTAAACGTAATTCTTCCAAGGCGGTTTTAGGTAGGTCTTGCGCTTCATCGACAATAAGTAAGGTTCTGCGTTGTCTTCCATACTGTTCTGCTAAATGTACCTCTAAGTGTCGAAGCAAAGAAGCTTTATTCTTGTCTTCGCCAACAATACCCAACGAATATGCGATAGATTGTAACAAGTCGTTGGCATTCAGTTGCGTGCTTACCAATTTGGCAATGGTGAAGTTGGTGTCGTAAAGCTCGTTCATCATCTCTTTGATCAGTGTGGATTTACCGGTGCCCGGTGCACCGGAAATTACCACGAATCCTTCCGCTCGCTGCAGTGCATACAGCAGGTATGCTCTGGCCTTGCTGTAACTGGGATGTGAAAAGCGAAACCTCGGGTCGGGATTTAAGCAAAATGGGTCGGTGTTGAGGTGATAAAAGCCAGCGTACATGATATTTTGTCCGGTAATGTTAGGCGCCGCATCGCTATACGGGAAATGTTTTCCGATTTTAAAAAATTGTTTGAAAACATTGGTTGAGTGTTATCAACCAAAGTGTAATTTTTGTGCAAATGTACTTGATTAGAGCGATAGGAATTGCGGTGGAAGCCACCTTGGTAAACCGCGAATTCCGAATTGGTAAGATCGATGTATTTTGGCGTTTCATCAATATTTTTATGCGATCAGGGCTTTTTTCGGTTTCGATCTTTAGATGTTTAACTTACAATCCCTCAATAAAAAAATGGCTGTGGTCCCGGAAGCTGTACAACGACAACGAGTCTCATGCACAAATCCAAAATTGACAAAGACTTAAAACGCTTTCACCAGTTGGAGAAGGCGGCAACCAGTTTTGGTGAACGTAATTTAAAACTGGGCGTGGGTCTGCTGTTTTTAGTGGCGGTATGGATTTTTGCCGCCATGCAAACCACGGGGGTGGACGGTGACCTGATCGTCATAGCCGCCGCCGTCATTGGCGGATATATGGCTTTGAATATCGGCGCCAACGATGTTGCAAATAATGTCGGCCCCGCGGTCGGTTCCAAAGCGCTTACCATGACCGGCGCGCTCATTATAGCGGCAATCTGTGAAGCGTCCGGGGCGCTCTTCGCCGGTGGTGATGTTGTCGCTACGGTGTCCAAAAATATTATCGATGCTGGCGTGATTGCTGATAACAATACTTTTATTCTCGCCATGATGTCGGCCTTATTGGCGGCCGCCCTGTGGATCAATCTGGCGACTGTATTAAGCGCGCCAGTATCGACCACGCACGCCGTGGTTGGAGGTGTCATGGGGGCCGGCATTGCTGCGGTAGGCGTAGTCGCGGTGAATTGGCCGGTTATGGGAGCCATCGCCGCAAGCTGGGTGATTTCACCCGTGATGGGAGGCGTGATTGCGGCCATGTTTCTCGCTTTCTTGAAAAAAGCCGTACTTTATAAAGAGGATAAAATTACTGCGGCAAAACGCTGGGTTCCCATACTGGTGGCTATTATGGCCAGCGCATTTACCACTTATTTCGTTTTGAAGGGGCTAAAGAAGATTTGGAAACCCGACGGTGAAATCATTTTACTCATTAGTATTTCTGCTTTTTTCTTGGTTTATTTCATAGTGAGAAGATCGGTGCAACAGGCGGCGGTTAACCTTGAGAACCGGCGAAAATCAGTGAATGAATTGTTTACTATTCCGTTGATATTTGCCGCCGCCATGTTGTCCTTTGCTCACGGCGCAAACGACGTCGCCAACGCGGTTGGTCCTTTGGCGGCCATTGTAAATGCTGTTGCCCATGGCAACTTTTCCGCCAAAGTTGATCTGCAACCGTGGGTCTTGGCCATTGGTGCCGTGGGTATAGCGGCCGGACTGATGCTGTTCGGACCCAAGATCATCCAAGTGGTGGGCGAAAAAATCACCAAACTCAATCGTACTCGCGCATTTTGCGTCGCGCTTTCTGCTGCAATTACGGTCATCATCGCATCGGGTCTGGGACTGCCTGTAAGCTCGACCCATATAGCCGTGGGTGCGGTATTTGGGGTTGGATTCTTGCGCGAATTTATTCAAAACCGGCGTAGGTCCAAATCCGTTCAAGCCCTGCCTGTTGGTGCGGATGCGACCGTAGTTCCCGACAAAAGTGCGGATCGCGAACGCAAAGCCCGCAAGCGTTTGTTGGTTCGCCGCCGGCATCTATCCACTATTGTTGCCGCCTGGATAATTACGGTTCCCGCCTCTGCGATACTGTCAGGAATGTTGTTTTATAGTTTAAACGCCTTATTTTATTAAGCATCCCGCTCGCATTAAAATTTAGCACTGTAATTTTCCGTCAACAAAAAGGTTTCCGTATTTAAATTTGGTTTTATGCTTTTGTTGATACAAAAAAGATATTAATGCTTGTTGCAGCACGAGAATATATAAATAGCCGATAATAACAATATAGGTTGCTGAAAAAATCATTATGGCGACCAGGCCGGTAGGGTCCGATGCGAGAGAAATATTAAATGCATATTCCAATAGCAAATAACCCGTTAAGAAAAACAAAAATACAATTGGACTGCGGAATCCAAAGCGCCGCAATGCATTGGGCGTGAATTTACGACTTACTATTCCCGTGGTTAGTGCGAACAAAATATACGGAATTAACAAGGTTAAAATAAGATGGATGTATAATTCGCTATGTTCCACAAGCGCAACAACAAATCCCGCCGCGATAAACAACAACGGCAAAATTAGCGCGATATGAAAAAATCGGCGAGTATGCATAAGTTCAAGTATAGGGGATGTGGTTTGCCGATAACAGGGAAAACCGCTGGTTTTATACACATGATTTGAATGGTTATTAATGCGGTGCGCTATATCGAGGTAATAAAAAGGAAATAGTGACAGTCAGTGATAGATAACTAAGTATATGGAGGCTAGAAAAAATGAAGAGCAAAATGTTAGGGCTTTTATTACCATGCGGATTACTTGCCCCCATACAGTCTCTTGCCATTTGGGCTTAGTTAATCGTCGTAATTTTCGTCGTCAAAATCGTCTTCATCGAAATCGTCATCATCATCCTCGTCTTCGTCTTCGTCATCGTCGCTCAACAGGCCCGCTTCGATTTCGTCTGGCATATCGTCATGCCACCATTTGTAAATATACTCAAGGGCGTCGGTGTCCATCTGCTCGTCTTCCCAGGGGACGTGTTCCTGTTTTATGGCCCGGCCATCCTCGTATTTAACAAAAAACTCCCAAGGGTCGTTCTCCGCGTAACCCCAGGCTTGGGCGTGAATACCGGGAATCAATGCGTATAAAAAATCGATGAAGTGAACCATGCCGGAATCACCCCATTCGCCTTGTTCCAAGTGAAAGACGATGTAGCCATGCTCTTCTTCCGCGTCTTCTTCGAAATCAAATTCGTTCACATATTTGTGTTTGAACAACTCATCCACCAATTGCTCACCGTTTGGGCTGAATTGGGCGCCAAAACTCTGAGCTTTCTTATAGTCTAAATCCACGCCGGCCAGAGCGCTGGACAATGCCGATAAAAGTTCTTCATTTGCATGGGTAATATATAAGTTCGTATACAGGTTTTGAGTATCCATGGGGGAGTCCGGTCTCTGATTTTGAAAAAATGTTCTCGACTAGTTCAATGATAATAAGGTAATAATGCTGCATTTTTTTAAAAATTCAAGCAGCGGACTCCGTTTCCGATTTCCAGGTGTTCGAATTCAGGGTCGTAAATGTAAATTTTAGGTAAATATTTCTTTGAATTATTTACAATAGCCGGCCTTCAAACTGCTCGCTACGTAGTGCTACTCTTTCGGTATTCCATCAATTAAAAGAGGAGCAAAACCATGATGATTCCAAGAAAACACAACAGTGGAGTCTGTGCGATGTCGGCAGGGCTATTGATGATAGGTGGTTTGGTTTTTATAAGCATGCTAACTATCCCTGAGGCGGCGGCTTCCAACATTCAGCAAGTTGTGAATAGGAATTCAAATGCTAATTTTGTCCGGGCAGAGCGGCCAAAAATCCAGATCGCGATCCTTTTGGATACCAGCAACAGCATGGACGGCTTGATCGATCAGGCCAGAAATCAACTCTGGCAGGCGGTTAACGAGTTCGCCAAACTAAAACGTAACGGCCTAACGCCTACCCTGGAGGTGGCAGTTTACGAGTATGGAAACTCCGGTCTTTCCACACAAACCGGTTACATTCGCCAAGTCACACCGTTTACACGCGAACTGGACCAGGTCTCCGAAGCGTTTTTTTCACTGACCACCAACGGTGGCGCAGAATATTGCGGCTATGTTATTAACAGCGCGGCGACTGAGCTTCAGTGGAGTACCGACGACAAAGATATTAAAGCCATTTTCATTGCAGGCAACGAAGCCTTTACCCAGGGGCCGGTGCCATTTGAGGAGGCGATAAATTTAGCTAAACACAAAACAATTACCGTGCATACCATTTTCGCCGGAGACCGCCGCGAAGGCGAGCAGTCGGGATGGAAGCAGGGTGCGCTTCTGGCCGGCGGTAATTACATGAATATCGATGCCAACCAACGCATTGTCCATGTTGAGGCCCCGCAAGACAAAAAAATCGCCGAACTCAATGCGAAGTTGAATAAGACCTATGTTCCCTATGGCGAGCAAGGCGCGCAAAAAGCTCAGCGCCAGTTGGAACAAGATACCAAAAGTGAATCTGTTTCGGTCGGCTTATTGGCAAAACGCGCCCGCTCCAAGGCATCGCCTTTATACAACAACGCCAACTGGGATCTGGTCGATGCCGTCGAAGACGGTATTGTGAAACTGGAAAACCTCGGCACAGACACACTGCCTGCAGACATGAAAGCCATGGACGATGAGGAGAAAGCACACTATGTCGCCGGTAAAGCTGCGGAACGTAAAAAGCTCAAAAAGGAAATTGCCGTGCTGAGTAAAGCACGCGATGAATATGTCGCCGCCAAGGCGCAACAAGCGGCTGGCGACGCGGCCAACACCGTGAACGATGCGCTAACCGCCGCCATTCGCGATCAAGGCCATAAAAAAGGGTTTGTAAGCGGGGCGAATTAATAGCGCTGAATGTATGTAGACACTAACGCCAGCAACGAAAGCCGGGAATACTCATCGATCTGTAATCATTATATTAAACGCTTTCGACGCACTCAGGTTACGCAATGCAGCGCCACCCGGTTCCCTTCGCTGTCCTCGAAGTGGCCGACAAAGCCGTATTCACCAATGCTGGTTTTGACATTGATGATTTTTCCGCCGTTGGCGGTCACTCGTTTTAACGTTGCTTCGATGTCAGGTACACTGAAGGAACCGCTGAATAAGTCCATGATCGGCATTCAGCTCCCTGTGACAGCCAACTCGGCATATGTTCCAGACTTCACCTATTTGTGCCTACTTTTGGTGCTCTAACTCCTCCGTCCCTGGAGTCGTACTTCGTTGCACCCCAAGGGCACTTCTTCAGATTGCCGATCGGCAATCTTCAGGGCGCAAAACTTGGAAATATTCCCGAAATTCCCTGCGTTTT
>JASFLF010000210.1:0-6275 GCA_050118235.1 Gammaproteobacteria bacterium
TTTCGCCCGCCCATTTGTGGTTTCTGTATATTTTGCTCGTGTTTACGTTATTGTTGCTACCGGTTTTCCTCTATCTACGAAAACCGCCTGGGCTGCAACTTGTTGGGCGAGCCGCGAGCTTCGTTAAGCTGCCATGGGCGATTTTCCTGCCAGCGCTACCGATAGCGGTGATAGAGGCGGCGCTGGGCACGGATATATCAGGTGGTTGGAATCAAGCGGTGTACATTGTTTTTCTTTGCTATGGCTATCTGCTTGCAGCTGATGTGCGATTCGGACAACTACTTTGTAAATACCGAAAAATCGGTCTTATATTGGCTGTAGTAGGCTCAATTGGCGGCATTGCCGTATTCGCCGCCATTGCTGAGACCACCCATACTGACCCTTTACACGCATACGACCTCGCAAGTATAACCCTGCGATTTTTCAAAGGGATTGTCGGTTGGTGCTGGATGGTGGCCATCCTGGGTTTTCTGGAAGACTACGAGAAAAAGCGAAAACTGGTAGTAAATACGCGCGAATCGCGAGCCCCTTTTCGCAACCGATCTTTCTGGGCTAGCGTAGAGCGCTACGCTAACGAAGCGGTCCTGCCTTTCTATCTCTTGCACCAAACGGTAATTGTGGTCATTGGTTTCTACGTTGTGCAATGGCACACCAACGCACTATTGAAGTTCTTGATTATCAGTTTCACCGCGCTAACAATCACGCTGTTACTGTATGAAATAGTGATTAAGCGAACACGGCTGACGCGGTTCTGTTTTGGAATGAAGTAGGAAGTACCGTTCCTTAGCAAAATGTCGCAATTGATAACCAGCCCGGTAACACTTGTGACAAGTCTGTTGTACAGCAAAGGTAATGCCAAAATTATTGTCGAAGATAATCAATTGCTTGCACTGGGGCTGACTATAATAATGTGTCATATGACACACTCAATGCTGCAGATAACAGAGCAGACAATATACGGGGATGTTCTGGCAAACTTATTTGAGTCGAGAAAACCGTAGCATATCCTGCCCGGACTATTTTCACGGCCGTTGAAAAAGTGGTATAAAGAGTCAAATTCCAATGAACTTTGTTTGCTTGAAACTTAAAAAGTCTTCCCCCATTGCCTGAGTTAAATTATGAAAATCGTCATAGTCTTGGTTGTTTTAATCGCTTTGTATTTGTCGTTTCTATTTAACGGAGGTACATTGTACAGCGCTTCGCAAGATGCAATGGATTGGCTTAACACCATACATGGCAGAAACGGTTATTTCGGCGTGCTCTTATTACTGACCGGTTTAGCCGTATATCTTTTTACGCTGGAAAAATCGGACAAGAAAAATTCGGAACACATAACGGATGAACTTATTAAACACATCAAGGATACCGGTGTTTACGCGACGACAACGGAAAATACCGGTTTTGGCGAAGTGCATTTAAACGCCGCGATCAAATTTCAAGACTCCGGTTTTATCCTTACGATAAAGCAAAATTCCAATGGCGAAAACGATGCAATATTAGTGAATAAAAAGTTTTTATCTTGGACGGAGCTTCTAAAGTTTATCGATTTGGAGACCAAGTTTTCCTTACTGGAATTCACCCCCAGCGCCAGTCCTGAATTTCAATTGCCGCAAAAGGGCGAAATAAGTTCTTTAAAATAATGGCTCGATTGAGTTTGACAATGCACTTTCTCTACAAGCAGAATTCGTGTGACTTTCAACGTTAACCGCTACGAACAGGAACTCCAAGCACCGCAGGGGCAGATAATCCACTTTGGCGGTGATCGATATTCTTCTGCGTGCACGAATCATCATCGCACAAATAAGCACGCCGCACACAATGACTAATAGTTGGGCATAAATTCCAGCGAATTCATTTCCCGGCGCCATCCCGTCATCCATGGCCGGTGTTGCGAAGCTAATAATATATAGTGTTAGCGCGCTACGCTATTGCAGCGGGAGCGAAGGGATCGGACTCCTTACTGACGGAAATTACAGCCTAGCAACTGAACTACGGCATTTTCAGCTGAGCAAATTTGGTTAATAACAATACCTTCATGGCGCATAAAAAATCGTACCGGCCAGCTTGATTAGCCAATGGGATATTGTATAATCCTTAGCTAGTTTGTTTGGGCTAGAGTTACATATATCAATAAATTATAAGACACGATGATAATTAGGGAGTATACAATGAAAAAATCGTTACTTGCGGCCGCGGTTATTGTTTTAGGGGGCGCCGCCAATCCGGCATCAGCCGAACTGTTCACAGATCCCAGCGCCAAAAGCGCCGCCGGTAAATTCCGCGGCAGCGCATACTTCGGGACATCGACGGTAGAATATAAAAACAAAGACACTGCCATTAAAGGCGACGTAGATCGCACCTTCCTGGGCATTTCCGGCGCATTTGGTATTAACGACGCTGTGGACGCTTACGCTTCGTTCGCCTTGATCACCAAGGCCGAGACGGAGGACTACCCCGACGATGACACGGGCACGGCAATCGCCTTTGGAATTAAGGGAGTTCTGCCTATCCAGGGTGATGTTAAGCTGCACGGCTATGCACAGTATTTGATGATAGACGAAGACTATGGAAGCGCCTACTTTAGCACCCTTTCGGCCGAAGAGACCTTAATCAGCCTGGGGGTGGTTGCCGCCAAGGAAGTGGAAAACATCACTTTATACGGCGGCGCGGAATTGGCGCTGTCCAGCGATGCGGAAGGCACTCAAAATTTCACCACCGGCGGAACGAGAAAGTACGATGTGGAACGTAACGACATGTTAGGCGTTCGTGCCGGCGCGCGGATCAATGCCGGCCAGGTGGACATCGATATCGGCCTTGCCTTAGTGCACGAAACTAACTTTACGATCGGTGTTTCCAAGAGTTTCTGAGATCCCTGGAAGCGGTCACTCCAGCCTAAATAATGGCACCTTAACTTCGCCGGCCTGTGACGCGTAGCTTGGACGCACTTTCTGGGTAACAGGCCTGGCATAGTCTATGGACATCATGACGTTTAAGGTGAATATGGTCAGCACGGAGACGGCAAACAATTTCTTGGCCCATGGCCGGTCGTCAGTTGCTTTGTACGCACCCCATGCCATGGACAACCACACCAGCCCCAGGATAAGGGCCACCGCACAATAGCGGTAACCGGTGTAGCCGCCAAAGGTAAGCATCAGCGCCGACATGATAAACGCCAGCAAGTAACCGATGATATGTTTTTTGGTAGCGGGCACTCCCCGCGCCACCGGGAAGACTGGGATTGCGGCGGCGGAATAATCATCCAACCGGTAAATTGCAATGGCATAGAAGTGGGGCATCTGCCATAAGCTGAAGATCGCCAACAGAATCAGCGCCCCCATATCAAACCGACCATTTACGGCACAATATCCTGCCAGGGGCGGCGCGGCGCCCGCCAAACTGCCAATCAACGGTGCATAGACCGAATGGCGTTTGAGATAAAGGCTATAGATACCCACGTAGATGACAAAACCACTCAGCACGATGGCCACCGTAAGAGTATTGGTTGTCGTCAATAACAGCGCCATTCCGCCCGCACCCAGCACTGAAGCGTAGAACACGGCGGCGTGGGGCGATACCAGTCCTCTGGCGAGCGCGCGACCGCATGTGCGGGCCATCATCTTGTCAACGTCTCTATCCAAGCAGTTGTTAAAAACACAGCCGGAAGCGATCACTAAAGATATGCCGGCAGTAGTAGACAGCAGCAAAGCGATATCAACACTGCCTTTGGACGCCAGAAAAAAACCGCCCAAGACCGAGATCACGTTGCCAAAGAGGATTCCGGGCTTGATGATGAGCAAATAGTTTTTAAGCCAATCGGGCATTGTTACGTAAGACGGTAGTTGAGGTGGTACATGATCCATAATGTTCCACCGATGATAAGTACCATGATCAATACGGAGAACAGCAAGGCAAAAAGATTCCACCGCGCCTTTGATGATGCGTTAAGATGAAGGAAATAATGCAAATGCACAAGAATTTGCGCAACGGCCGCGCTGAATATGGCGATGACTGTGGCCGCGTTCGACAATTTGCCGTGCATAACCAACGCAAACGGTATGGCGGTTAACACGATGGATAAAGTAAAGCCGATGGCATAGGCCTTGAGGCTGGCCTCACCGGCACCGGCGCTGTCAATGGGCTCAACGGATGCGTGATTCATTCACATGACTCCCAACAAGTAGACAACCGTAAATACGCCTATCCACACGATATCGAGAAAGTGCCAGAACATGCTCAGGCGAAGTAAGCGGGACTGAACCGGCGTGGTCAGCCCCTTAACGAACACTTGCCACACCATGACCGCCATCCAGATCAGACCGAAGGTCACGTGGGTACCGTGGGTGCCAACCAGGGTAAAAAATGCCGAAAGAAAGCTGCTGCGCGACGGTCCGTTACCGTCAAACACCATAGCGTGGAATTCATGAATCTCCATAAGGATAAAACCCAGCCCTAGTAAAAAGGTGATCATTAATCCCGCCATGACCCAGGCTTTCTTGTTTTGGCGTAAGGCGATCATCACCAGGCCGTAAGTGGCACTACTGAATAGCAAAAACAGGGTCTCGGCGAAAGTGTAAGGCAGATCAAACAGTTCCTTACCGCTGGGTCCGCCGGCATAGCTGTGACTCAAGACCGCAAACGTGGCGAACAGCGACGCAAACA
The DNA here is from genome assembly GCA_050118235.1 of Gammaproteobacteria bacterium. GTDB lineage: Bacteria > Pseudomonadota > Gammaproteobacteria > SZUA-152 > SZUA-152 > JAJDNG01. The sequence goes on from JASFLF010000210.1 coordinate 4,660, forward strand.
ATATGAGGTCAGTCATGAGGTAAATCCAGAAACCAAACGCCAAATTGGCGGTACCGTCGTGGTGCTCCGCTTCCCCGGCGTAGACAACTTCGACGGTGGCCTCTCCATTTGCCATTAATTAGCCTCCAACAAAGGATTGGAAGGCAGCGCCGGCTCAAGCTGGTAGCGGTGTTCGACTCTACTCAGCTGCCGATGGCGCTGGTTCTCGATCCGTTCAACTTCGGCGGCGGGAATGGTGTATTCGGTATCCTCATCCATAGAGCGCGCAATTAGGGTAAAAAGCAGGCCTAGAGCACTCAGGATAGCCAACCACCAGATGTACCACACCGCGCTGAATCCGAACACAAAAGCCAGGGCGCCGATAACTACGCCATGAGGTGAGTTTTTGGGCATTACAATGTCGTAATACCTGTCCGGCCGTTCATACGCGACACCTTTTTCTTTCATGTCTGTAAACGCATCGATGTCGTGCACCACGGGGGTTACCGCGAAGTTATAGACGGGCGGCGGGGATGAAGACGCCCACTCTAAAGTGCGGCCGTCCCAGGGATCGCCGGTGAGGTCGCGAGTGACATGGCGCTCGCGAATGCTAACCGTCAGTTGAACGATCTGAAATGCGATACCTAGCGTAATCACCGCCGTACCGATAGCGGCGACGATAAGATAAGGGTGCCACGCGAGGTTGGCGTAGTGATCCATGCGCCGGGGCATACCCATGAAACCCAGCGCGTACAAAGGCATAAAGGCCAGGTAAAATCCAATCAGCCAGCACCAGAACGCGCGCTTGCCCCATTTTTCGTTAAGCGGAAAACCGAAAGCCTTGGGAAACCAATAAGTATAGCCGGCAAAAAAGCCGAATAGCGCTCCGGGGATGAGCACATTGTGAAAGTGCCCGATGAGAAACAAGCTGTTATGCAGCACAAAATCGGCCGGGGGTACCGACAACAGCACTCCCGTCATGCCGCCGAGGGTAAAAGTCGACAAAAAAGCCAGGGTCCAGTACATAGGCGTGGTAAATCTTACCCGGCCACGGTACATAGTAAACAACCAGTTGAAGATCTTCACCCCGGTGGGTATGGCGATCAACATGGTCGCAATACCGAAAAAGGCGTTGACTTCCGCACCCGCGCCCATGGTGAAGAAATGGTGCAGCCAGACGGTAAAGGAAAGTATCGTGATTGCGGCCGTGGCATAAACCAGGGATTTGTAGCCGAACAACCGCTTTGAGGAGAAAGTGGCAACCACTTCGGAAAAAACGCCGAAGGCCGGCAGAATCAATATATAGACCTCGGGATGCCCCCAAACCCAGAACAGATTGATATACATCATCGTGTTACCGCCCAGGGTGTTGGTAAAAAAGTGCATATCCAGATAGCGATCAAAGGTAATCAGCGCCAAAGCGGCGGTGAGCACTGGAAAAGCCAGCACCATGAGCACGTTAGTGAACAAAGTAGTCCACACAAAGATCGGCATGCGCATCAGCTTCATGCCTGGGGCGCGCATTTTCAGGATCGTGACCAGAAAATTAATGCCTGTCAGCAGCGAACCGATACCGGCAATCTGAAAAGCCCAAATCCAGTAGTCTACGCCCGTTCCCGGGCTATAGAGCTTTTCTG
>JASFLF010000211.1:0-6273 GCA_050118235.1 Gammaproteobacteria bacterium
GCTCAACCAGGGCTTATTCGGAGGTTCCCTAAATAGGAAATGCACTTCGTTGTAGCCTTTATAAGATTCTTTATAGTAGGTTTGTATTTGTTGAGCGCCGATGCATTGAATTTGCCGGAAAAAATAGGCGTAGAAGGTTATCTGCGTCAAAGTTATGAACGATTTTTGACGGATAGTGGTAGCCCTGCCCAACGGGAAACACGTCAACGTGTTATATGGGCTCGTCAATTAAGAATATCCTGAAAAGGCCCCGCTCAATGAATTAGTAACAGAGGCCACGACAACATTTGTTCAGCGATTTAAACGGATAAGAAAACGTCTACCTTCAGCTCTATAGCGGTATTTGCCACGTGCTTCGCAATAGTTAACATGGTCAGATGACTAGTTTTGAATGCTTTGAGTGGGATAAGGGATGTAATTTTTTAGTCAAAGTTGATCAGGATCAGGGAAATTTTCATTATATCTATCTATATACCCTGGATAGCATTTTGTGGAGAGACGACTATGGCAAATGAACTCGATCCGATGGTTGGTCAATGGTATGCCCATTTGGACAAAGGGCAGCGATTTTATGTTACGGCCACTAGTGATGAGGACGATACGGTGGAAGTGCAGCATTTTGATGGTGATCTTGAAGAGTTCAGTTTTGATGAATGGAGTGATCTCGATATAGAGTTGAGTGAAGAGCCTGAAAACTGGACCGGTGCGCTGGACATCGCTGAGAAGGATGATTTTGGTACTGAAATTACCGATACCCAGGACGCTGATTGGAATGAACCCAGCGAAGAGTATAGACCTCCCAAAAAATAACATTGTCTACGCACACGAGGATTCAATGGAAAACAAGAATAAGAAATCCCTCAGGCGCAAGACTTGTCGCCAGCATGACTTCGTTGATGTCCCTATGCTCGGACCAGGTGTCGGCGTTGCGATGCTCGGGGTTGCGCCAGAACGATTCGATTTCATTGCACATAGGTGTATATTCCGTTAGCGCTTGAAGTTGTGCACGAGCCTCGGCGCTCAAAGAGGATCGATTCACGCCACTATTTGCTGTTTGCCACATACGTTCCACCGCGTGCAGTCCAATCGCCAGGCCAAGTTCCCGAAAGGCAAGCCGGTACTCAGCGGGCAATCGTAGGTCTCTACCGCGTGTGTAATATTGCAACCCCGAGAGCGATGCTGAGAGCAGGATTTCGAGGAGACGTTTGTCTATTTTTGCCCCTTGTTGTGACAATTGATACACGCGGTAGGCATCTGTCAAGAGACCACCTATGCCCAGTGGGTCGCCGGTGGCCAACTCGTCTTCGTCGATCATTGCCGAAAGTTGGCTGATTTCGTTTGCTAATTTTGGTCCAGTATCGGGATTTGGCGACGTGGTTGCAGTAGACTCGAGCTGCACATAAGTGATGTAGCCATCCAGCGGGTCGTGTTGCCCCATGGATGGTACCAGCGCTCGGGAAAGATCGGTGCTCATTTTCCAATACATACGGTGTGGGCTACCGGCAGCGTTGGATGAGTAAGTGAAGGCATTGGACGCGGCCTCTGCGAGTTCCCGCGCCCACACATTGAAATGTGGTTTTCTCGTTGAACGGGTGACCTGATCGAGAGCGTGCATCCATTTCGTCAAGTAGTGGTAGTACTGACCGTCACGGTCCCATTCCAATTGTTCGTCGAAGGGTTCGTCCGGGCCGCGTTCGGGCAGTGTTTTGCCAATTCGAAGACCGCCCCGGGTGGGATGCAGTTCGCCCTCGCGTTTGCTTAATCCACTGATCCATCCGGAACGCGTATCGTCGGATCTATGTTTGCCCAGCGTGTGATGTACGTGCTCGACCAACTGCAATGCAAGTTCTGTGTATTGTGGTTCGCCAGTCAAGCGTGCCAGGCCGAGAAAGTTGCACACCGCGAAAGCGTCAGTCCACAAATAGCGTCGTTCGGGGCGCTTGGAAATTAGTCCGGTGTGCTCCGCGAAGCCCTGCATCAATGAAATAGACTCGTCGATTCTCGGATCCGGCATGATTCTGCTCTCCGTTTGCGCGTTCGTCAGCGATGGTACCAGTAGTAGTATTACCGCCAGCAAACAAAATTGAGTGTGCACTTGCTTCCTCTTTAAACAGGTTTCTCTAATATGATCTATTCTAGACCGAACGAGCATGGGCAACAATGAACGCCTGCGCCTGGGAGTCGCTTGTTCAGCTTCTGCTGCGGTATCGAGAAAAACATGGGTAAAATCAATCCACACTACCAGAAGCGGATTTATTTAGCGGATATTTTTAAACGCTACACTGTTATTAGTGGACACGATATGGTGTGTGTCTACCCACAAAATTTGGGAGTTATACCAGAGCGTAGTGGCGAACTCGGTGGTATACGAACGTATCCTTAGGTACTTTGGAGTTTTATTTGGCGAAGTGTTTTAATCAAATCCGCCCTCGCGATTTTAAAACTCTTGAGTAAAATACTCTTTCTTTGGCTCAGTATAAACGTTAAACGCCATTAGCGTCTCGGTATGTTGACTATATCGATCAGCAAGAAATAATAAGTAAATATAGATGTTTTAGTATCTCCATGTGCGCCATTTCCTACATTAAAAATCGACTTTGAGCCCAGTTAGTATCTCAACGGGTTGCATTGTCTTGTGGAAACCGCCCGCTGTTGCTAATTTCTAAAAAAATTAGACATTGAATGAACTCAGACTGATTTAAGTCAACAATTGGGACAAATATATTTGCTACGTTTTAGTCAATAACAAAAAAAGTACAAACCGGAGGTGATTATGAAGAGACTAAGTGGAATTGTGCCACTAGCAGTGGTGGCTTGTATCCTAATTTATTCCCCGTTTGCTATGTCCGATGAATTAAGCCGCGCTGCAATGTTAAGTTATACCTGCGCGGGTTGTCATGGTACGGACGGTATAAGCCCGGGGTCCATCCCTAGTATTGCGTGTAAATCCCCGGAGACGATCGAAACGGCGTTAAAGGAATATCGCGACGGCAAGCGTTTCTCAACAGTAATGGGACGCCATGTCAAAGGTTACACCGATCAGGAAATTCAGTTGATTGCCGGCTTCTTTGGCACGTATTGCAAAGAACCCGACCGGACTAAGAAGTAGAGAAGGGGGACGCTATGAGTCAATACACACGCAGAGAGTTTATTAAATTAGCCGGCGCCGTTTCCGCTTTAGGCGTTATAAGTTGGCCGTTGGGTGCATTAGGTAAAACTCATCCCGCTGCCAAAGTGGTTGTGATCGGCGGTGGTTATGGCGGCGCCACTTGCGCAAAATATATCCGTAAATTAGCTCCCGGCGTTGAGGTTACGTTGGTGGAGCAAAATAAAAAATACGTCACCTGTCCGTTTAGTAATACGGTCATTGGCGGTCTGAAAAACATCGAAGAAATCACCCACAGTTATGATCAATTGCAAAAAAATCATGGTGTGACGGTGATCAACGATATGGCAACGGAAGTTGATCCCGGCAAAAAAACCGTCAAACTCAAAGGCGGCAAGACATTGCGGTATGACAAGCTGGTAATGTCACCCGGGGTGGAGTTCATTTGGGGCGCCATCGAAGGTTACGATGAAAACGCCAGCGAGAAATTACCCCATGCCTGGAAAGCCGGCCCGCAAACGAGTTTGTTGCGGCGCCAATTGGAAAGCATGAAAGACGGTGGCACGGTGATTATCTGTGCTCCGGACAATCCCTATCGTTGTCCGCCCGGGCCTTACGAGAGGGCCAGTCTCATCTCTAATTATTTTAAGCAGCATAAGCCTAAGTCCAAAGTCATTATTTTGGACCGCAAAGATAAGTTTTCCAAACAATCGCTATTTGTGGGCGGTTGGGAGGCTTTATATCCCGGTATGATTGAGTGGGTTTCCAAATCCGCGGGCGGTACAGTAGTGCGGGTGGATACCAAAAAAATGGAAGTGGAAAACGATAATGGATTTATCTATGAAGGTGATGTCATCAATGTGATACCACCACATCGCGCGGGTACCATTGCTCAGCGAACCGGTCTCGCCGATAAGTCGGGCTGGTGTCCCGTGAACCAAACGACGTTTGAATCCACAATCCATAAAGACATTCATGTTATTGGTGATTCGGCGATTGCCGGCAAAATGCCTAAATCGGGTTACGCTGCAGGCAGTCAAGGCAAAGTCTGTGCCGCTGCGGTGGTGGCCGATTTAGGAGGGCTGAATATGCCTGAACCTTCGTACGTGAACACCTGTTACAGCTTGGTGGGACCGAAATACGGCATCTCAGTGGCGGCAGTGTATCGCCTTACCGACAAGGGTATTACCCCGGTGGAAGGGGCGGGTGGTGGCAGTCCCAAAGACGCCGATGAGACCTTTCGTAACATTGAAGCGGTTTTCGCCCAAGGATGGTACGACAGTACCGTGGCGGATATGTTCAAATAACAATAACGTGTTTATCTAGTCCTCAGGCGGCTTTTTAGGGCCGCCTTTTTGTTGTACTCGTTCTTACTGGTTTCGTAGGAGCCGGCCGTGCCGGCGACGCGATGTACCGTAAACTGGGCAGACTCCTGCAATAAAGAGATTCTGACCGCCGTTTTTTTGTTCATTCGCCTAGAATACTGGTTGGTTATGGTATTATTGCAGTCAATTCCAATAAAAAATATTTACCTAATATGAATACTGTCAATCAGTCACATAAAGCTCGGTCAGAAGTTCTGCGATCGTCCTCGTTGTACCTCAAGGAGTTTGAAGCCACTGAGGAAGTGAATATCAAGGCGTATCGCTTATTTAGCGGTACTCGTATAAAAGCGGTGCTTGCGCCGTTTATGTATTGGACGATAAGACATGTTCCCATGTGGATTGCACTGTTGCCAATACGTTTGCTTGTAATTGTGCTGCGGTTACTGTATGTCTGGCCCTCCAATCCATTTCGCCAATCGTGTGAATATGTTAGCCAGCTAGCAAGTGAAGCCGGTTACACGCATAAGCCAAAACAGATTTACCGGCAATTGTTAACAAATGCCTTAGGCACAGTTGAGAATTACTTTCAATTATATCGCGATGGAATAGAGTCGGTGCAAGACAATATCGAAATGACGTCCCAAGATGCCGACAGGATTGACCGGTTGGCCAAAGAATTCGGGGGAGTCATCGTTATGGCTCCGCATAACTTCGCCAGCGCTTTTTCCGCCTTAAAAATGAATTGTATTTGGCGTTTGTTGATTATAACCCGCAATTCTCCCACTATTGATCGTACCAAGGCTGCGTTGGATTTTTTTGAACGCATGAAATTGACAGTGCTCATGGTGCGTGGAGGCAATCCGTTTGAATTATCGCGCACGTTGTTTGCGGAGCTGAAAAAAGGCACGGTTGTGGTCGCTACTGTAGACAGTATTGACCATTCCAGCCAGGCAACTGCACGCATGTTCGGGCAAAACGTGGGTTTTGCCTCATGGGCGGCTAAAATCGGTGCTAAGAAGAAAGTGCCGATCGTCCCAAGTTATTTTCGTTCTAGTGACAGGCAGGTGGTTGCTGTTTTTGGTGAAGAAATCGTTACTGATAATATGGAAGTGGCAATGCAGCATTACGCTGGATTCTTCGAGCAGCAGATATTGGAGGACCCTGCTAGCTGGGCATATCTAGGTGATAAACGCTGGCGAAAGCTCTTGCTGAAGGCCGCAGAATCAAGCCATAACGATACCAATGCCTAGCTCAAGATTCGGGGTAGGACTTTCCATTTAGAGACCACCGCGAAGCATTTTTCTTTTCGCGTTCTTCGTGGTGAATAGATTTTTTAAACCTTTACGCGAAACATAAATTTCCATGTGGAGAGAGATTAGGATTGAGTTTGCGTTTGCGTTTGCCATTCCACCGCTTCTCGGTAGCCACAATGTGATTGCATCAATTGATCATGCTCGCCGACGGTGATGGTTCCATCACCATTAAAATATACCACCATGTCAGCGTTTTTAATGGAAGAGTAGCGGTGGGCGATGACTAAAGTGGTTCGCGATTGCCTTAGACGTTGTATCGCTTCGATGACTTTTTGCTCGCTATAGCTGTCCAGAGCCGAGGTGGCTTCGTCGAGGATGAGGATAGGGGTATCCCGCAGGAATGCCTGGGCAAGGGATAAACGCTGTTTTTGTCCGGTGGACAATTCAACACCGCCGCTGCCAATGTCGGTATCTAAACTTTTTTCGAGCTTTTCAATAAACTCCCAGGCAAAGCTGTTTTTGCAGGCCTCTTCGATTTGCGTCAGTGTGGCTTCTGGTTTCACCATGACTAAATTGGCTTTGATGGTTC
>JASFLF010000212.1:0-6268 GCA_050118235.1 Gammaproteobacteria bacterium
TGGATTGTGCCACATTGGCCGATGAACGGCGTAATCTCTATTTTAAAAGTCCCGGGGATTCCAATGAAAAATTAACCACGATAAAAGTCGGCGCCACAGGTTATGGTGCTCCCCCGAAAAATTATTACCCCGAAGGGCAGCGGCGTTTGATGACCATGCGAGCTTCAAAAATCGATGCCTACCGGGCATTGGCGGAGATTGTCGGAGGCTTACATGTATGGGGTGGGTCGGCCATTGGCGATATGGTCATGGAACGTGATCGCTACCGTGTGTTTATCGATAGTTTTGTACGCGGAGCGCATGTGGTGAGCGTGGATGCCTTGGAAGACAGTACTTATAAAACCATAGTCGAGATGGAAGTGGACCAGCGTTTTTTGAATCACGTTATGACGTTTATCAATCCTGCCGCTGACCGCTATTGCTATGAACAAGAGGCCGATGGTTCCATGAAGTATTTCGGCTATAGCGTGGCGCCTTCTTTTTACTATAGCGAATAAAATACGGCGAATAAATCACAATGCGTATTTCTCTCCTCAACGCTTTGATTGTTATGTTAGTGCTTGCGGCCAGCGCGGTCGCGGAGGCAAGGTTAGTTGAAGCCGAAGGTAACGCCGTGATCGCTGACGCCGGCATTGGCGCGGCGCGACAATCGGCTATCAAAGACGCCATTCGTCAAGCAGCCATTCAAGCCGGCGCGCAAGTGACCACATCCAGTATGGTTTCTGAAAACGTCGTGGTAGCGGACAACGTGAAAATTCGCGCCACCGGCGTGGTCAAAGACATCGTCGTTCTGGATGAATGGCGCAATGAAGATGAAGATATTTACTACGTAATGATCCGCGCTTTTGTGGAAGAAGACACCACCGGCAAAATGCAAGGCGCGGGGGACAGCCGTTATCGCAGGAAAGTGGCGGTCACTCAGTTTTCCGTCAGTGATCGCAGCCAAATCGTCGATATGCCCGGCATAGAGTCTTCTTTACCGCAGGAATTGATGCGGCGGTTGACGTTAGATCGGCAGATTATCGGTGTGGATGGCACACAGTATTTATTACCCGTATCAGGTGAACCGAATAGCAGCTTAGGTCAGACCCCGCGGCAACTGATTGTTCAGTTAGCTGACCGGATGGGCGCTCAATTTATCGTCACCGGCAGTATTCGTGACATGGGTGTTACCAAGCATCCTTTGTGGGTGCGTTTGCGTCATGTGGAATTGGAAACCCAATTGTGGGACGGTATATCCGGCACCATCATCAGTCAGGAGCGGGTCAACGCTTCGGTACGTCAGGATTTGCCGTTTATATTTCCCACTACGCAGCCGGCATTGAGCGACAAGTTTTTTGCCGCACCCATTGGCAAACAAATCAATCTATTACTCAATGAATTGGTTGCGAGGCTTGCTGACTCCGTGCACCGGTTGCCATTTATGGCCAGAGTCATTAAATCCGAAGGGGCGACGATATATTTTGACGCAGGCGCCCTATCGCAAGTCAAAGTAGGGGATGTGTTTATGGCCTACAAACTGGCGGCTGAGCCGTTGCTGGATGCCAATAAACAAATCTTTTTCGGTTACGATGAAACCCCGGCTTCTTCCATTGTAATCAAGAAAGTGCAGCCCCGGTTTGCGGTGGGTGTGTTGCAAGGCGGCAATACCCGGCTGTATGCGGGGGATGTGATTCGGTTCCAGTGGTAAGGTTCTTCAACCACGAAGCCACTAAGGACACCTGAAGTTTTAGTATTCACCACGAAGAGCACGAAGAAAGAAAGATCAAAATCAACAGTAATTAACGATTTTAAAATTTTCGTGTGCTTGGTGGTAAATATATGAATATCCTTTACCACAATGGCTGGGTCTTGCGAGTACTGGCGCTCCGGTATGCGTTCCTGCGCGGATAGTGATCAAGAATACTTTTGTTATAATTCTTTTACTTTTTGTGTTCTTCGTGGCTTCGTGCTGAAAAAATAAATCAGCTGATCTGCTTAATCTGGGCGGCAATGGCGTAGCCTTTTTCGCTATCCACCTGGGTTCGAATGACTTCCACCACGGCATCCAAAGGGGCGACCACGGCTTTGGCCGGGGTGATGTTGATGTGAACAATGGAGCCGGGTTCAAATCGTTGGCTGGTGGTAAATAACACCCCATTAGCGCTCAAGTTAACACAAATTCCCTCGTAAACCTCATCCGAGCCATCCGGCTTGATGGTGATGGCCGAGTGGGTGTTCATGCGGAAGTATTCGCGTTTTTCAGAGTAATCTATGGACATTTGTTACGATTCCTAAACGGTTAAGGAGTAAACTCGCTGATATGGAATGCAAATTCATTGCCTTTTGTGGGGTCTGAGGTGGTAAAAAGATAATAAATAGGCAATTGATGCACATTTCGGATTGAGGAATCTAGAATATGGCTATATATTTAATGAGCGTATTTCATGCAGTTACAGCGACTTGTGTGCCGCCCGCCGCAGGATGCCGCCAGATGGCGTTTTAATAAAACCAACACCATAGACAGAATTAAACCCAGGCATTTAAGAATTTTCATTGGCTAAAAAAGACTCAAAAAAGCACTCCGATCCCATCGTAATTTCGTGTGACGACCACCACGTCTCTCCGGATGATATCAGCGACCATGCACTTAAAGTGATAAGACGCTTGCATGAGGCGGATTATGACGCCTATTTGGTGGGTGGTGGAGTGCGGGACTTGTTATTGGGCAAAAAACCCAAAGACTTCGACATTGCCACCAGCGCTTTGCCCGAACAAGCCAATAAACAGTTTCGCAACAGCCGTTTGATCGGGCGCCGATTTCGCTTGTTACATGTGCATTTTGGTAGGGAAATCATTGAAGTGGCCACTTTCCGCGGCCACCATAAAGATGCCGATGACGAAGGCTCGGTCCATGGCGTGGTCCGCGACGGCATGATTGTGCGGGATAATGTCTACGGCAGCATGTACGAAGATGCCTGGCGACGGGATTTTACCGTGAACGCTTTGTATTTTTGTCCAAAGGAAAATACCTTGCTGGATTACACCGGCGGCTTTGAGGATTTACAAGCGCGGATCTTGCGTATGATCGGCGATCCCGAGCAGCGTTATATGGAAGACCCGGTGCGGATGTTGCGCGCCGCACGATTCGCCGCTAAATTGGATTTTTCGTTACACCCCGAGACCGAAGCACCGTTGGCCAAATTGGCTTCGCGATTAAGCGCCGTACCGCCGGCGCGCCTGTTTGAGGAAGTGTTAAAACTGTTCTTAAGCGGACATGGGGAAAAAACTTTCGAATTTTTACTGCGCTACCGGCTTTTTGAACACTTATTCCCACTCACTCAGCCCTTTCTGCAGGATCCAGCCAGCGTGGCCTTCCAAATGGTGCTCAGAGGGTTGCGTAACACCGACACCCGGGTCGCGGCCGGAAAACCGGTCACTCCCGCGTTTTTATTTGCCATTATGTTGTGGCCGGCCTTTATGGAGTCAGTGGAAAAACACCAGAACCACGGCATGAATGAAATTCACGCCTATCAAGTGTCCGCCGCCGAGATATTTACCCTCCAAGCCGCTACTGTGTCCGTGCCTAAACGCTTTTCCCTCCAAGCCAAAGAAATCTGGCTGTTACAGCCCAAATTGATTCACAGGATCCGAAAACGGATTTTCCCGTTGCTGGAAAATCAACGGTTTCGCGCGGCATATGATTTTATGTTGTTGCGTGCCGAAGCAGGGGAGACAGACCTCACTCCCCTGTGTGAGTGGTGGACCAAAATACAGGAAGAACCCAAACCCGTCCAACTGGAGATGGTCCAGGAGCTACAGCCTCACCATGGCCGTAAGCGCCGCGCGCGCAAACCCCGGCAGCGTAAATCCTCTGCTCACTGATAGATTCCAGGATTATGGCTTTTGTGCGCTGTTACATCGGATTGGGAAGTAATTTGGAAAATCCGGCCGCTCAAGTGGCCAAGGCGCTTGATGAATTGGCGCAACTGCCGAAATCCACATTAATTCGCGTATCATCGTTGTATCGCAGCCCGCCCATGGGGCCTCAAGACCAGCCCGATTATGTGAACGCTGTGGCGGCCATCGACACGGTTTTGAGCGCCAAAGTGTTATTACAGCAGTTGTTAAGTATGGAACAACGCCATGGTCGCGTGCGCGGTGAGCGGCGCTGGACCGCCCGCACTTTGGATTTAGATATCCTTTTATACGCTCAGCAAGTCATTCAGTCTCAGGATCTCACCATCCCCCATCCCGGCATCGCCGAACGGAATTTTGTATTATATCCCTTACAGGAAATTGCTCCCGAACTCGTTATTCCCCAATTGGGCCCATTACGCTCGCTTATCGCTGGTTGTGATCGGGGCGATTTGATAAAGTTGCACGATGAAGTGAGCGACAAAAGTATAAATTATTAAAATACAAAGGCTTAGTAAGAGATGAGTAATGCAAGCGCACCCCGGTTTGTGGTAGTCGAGGGGCCCATAGGTGTTGGTAAAACCAGCCTGAGCAAGCGGCTGGCCGAGAGCCTTGGTGGAGATACTCTGTTGGAAGGGGCGGAAGAAAATCCGTTTTTAGAACGTTTTTACCAAAATCCGGAACAGGGGGCATTACCCACACAATTATTTTTTCTGTTTCAACGCGCCCGGCAACTCCAAGAGTTGCGCCAGTCGGACTTGTTTGCGCCGGTGCGTGTCGCCGATTTTATGATGGAAAAAGACCGCTTGTTCGCCCAATTAACGCTCGCCGATGACGAACTGCGGCTGTATGAACTGGCCTACGCCAGCATTACCTTGGATGTGCCCCAGCCGGATTTGGTGATTTATCTGCAAGCGCCGGTTAATGTATTGCTCTCGCGGGTACAAAAACGCGGCCGGCCATTCGAGCAGAATGTGGATGCTGGTTATTTATCCAGGCTTGTGGAAGCCTACACGCGATTTTTTCACTATTATTGCGACTCGCCCTTGTTAATCGTCAATGCGGCGGAGATCGATTTGGTGAACAATGATCGCGATTATGCGATGTTATTAGACCGCGTTTACAAAACCCGCAGCGGCCGACACTACTTTAATCCCGTGCCATTTTGAGTCCACCGCAACGCGTTACACCAACCATGACCGAAGTGATTATGAAACCCATAAATCTATCAACATTGAGCAAGATGAAACAAGCCGGTGAAAAATTCACCTGTTTAACCGCTTATGATTTCACTTTCGCGCATTTGCTGGACGAATGCGGCGTAGAAGTTTTGCTAGTAGGGGACTCCCTGGGTATGGTGATTCAGGGACAATCCACCACGTTGCCGGTTTCTGTGGACGACATGGTTTATCACACCAGAGCCGTGCGCCGCGGCAGTCGCAATGCCTTGATAATCACCGACATGCCGTTCTTAAGTCATACCTCACCCGCTGAAGCACTAGACAACGCCGGGCGCCTCATGCGTGAAGGGGCCCACGTGGTTAAGCTGGAAGGGGGGGCGTATTTGGCGGAAACTATCCAGGAATTAAGCAAATTTGGAATCCCGGTTTGCGCTCACTTGGGATTGCAACCCCAGTCGGTACACAAGCTCGGCGGTTATAAAGTCCAGGGCCGAACCGATGACGGCGCAGAAAAAATGTTAGAGGATGCCAAACTGCTGCAAGAGGCCGGGGCCGATTTAATGTTGTTGGAATGTGTGCCGGCGGAACTGGCTGCAAAAATTACCCAAATATTGCACATCCCCGTCATAGGTATCGGCGCCGGAGCCCATTGCGACGGCCAAGTGCTGGTATTGCATGATGTATTGGGGATAACCGCCGATATCAAACCCCGTTTCGTGAAAAACTTCATGCAAGGCCAGGACAGCATTCAAGCCGCCATCCAGGCTTATGTGCAAGCGGTGAAAAAAGGGACTTATCCAGGTCAGGAACATAGTTTCTGAGTTCACATTGAATACCGGGTAAAACCACCAATTTGATGCTCACCACGAAGCGCACGAAAAACACGAAGAGAAAAAATCATTGCATGGCAAGTTCAAGGCCTTTGCAGATTAACGTTGTATTGGCATACTCTTCGTGAGCTTCGCGGTAAAGAATAATATTTAGAGACTCCGGCGGATTAGTCCATTATGTTAGAAATCACCGATATTCTTTCTTTACGAAATCAAATTAAGCACTGGAAAGCCCGGCAGCAACGGCTGGCGTTTGTGCCTACCATGGGCAACTTGCACCAGGGGCACTTACAGTTGGTTCGGCAAGCCAAAAGCTGCGGCGATAAGGTGCTCGTGAGTATATTTGTTAATCCCATGCAG
>JASFLF010000213.1:0-6259 GCA_050118235.1 Gammaproteobacteria bacterium
GAAGTAATACACTTTGTGCTTGGCGGTTTGTTTTATTTGTTATCCCCTGCCTTTAGACAGAAAAAACGCCAACAATGGAAGAGTCGGGGATCAATGGTTAAAGTTTATGAAGTCGGCATGTGGTTAACCATACCGTTCATTGTTGTATTAATTGTCGTCGCCACCATCGCCACACCACTGCATTAAACTATAAACATGCAACGTGGGAACGTACCTTCGGCCGGTGGCGCAACCACCGCTGGTTGCGGTGCGCAACCGCGCTCCGTCAAGTTATTATTATCAATATTAAAAGAGTATGATTGAAAAAGTCGCCATCATCTCCGATACCCATGGGTGTTTGAATAGTCAAATCGCCGAAGTGATCCGCCAATGCGATATCGCCATTCACGCCGGCGATGTGGGCAACGCCCAAGTCATTGAATCGATGAGGCCGAAATTGGGGCAAGTGCATCTCGTCAAGGGCAACAATGATACCGCCTCAAAGTGGCCCAATGACCAACACGACAGCTTACACCAACTGCAGGACCATATTGCTCTGGACTTGCCCGGTGGTAAAATCGTAGTTATCCATGGTCACAAACAAAATCCCGTAGCGGCTCGCCACGCGCTATTGCGAAAACAATATACATTCGCGCGCGCTATCGTCTACGGACACAGTCACAGACTATGTATTGATCAAGAACAAATCCCTTGGGTATTGAATCCCGGGGCCGCCGGTAAAGCACGCACCTTTGGTGGGCCTTCTTGTCTGATACTGCATGTTTCACCTAACAGCTGGCATGTGGATACTATTCGGATCTCCTAGGATAAGGTGCGCAACTCACCCGCGTGTGTCAAGCAAACAGGTTTATGCGCGCCGTAATCCGACAAACGATCAATAATGCAATCACTCGCTACTGTCGGGTTACGATGCGCGCACGCATTGAAGTTGAGTTTAAATGCGGATGGGTGCGCCTCTAACCCCTATAAACAACACCCGAGAATAGGCGTAACATTGACACATATCATCCCTGCTGAGAATTTTCATCGTTATTATATAAAGAATTTTGCTTATTAACCCAACTCCGCCAAAAATCCGGTGCCTGTATGCTGAAGAAAAAATCCAAAATAACATTTCTCATTATCACCGTCGCTGCAGTCGTGTTTTTAATCTGGCATTTTTCCCGCCCCAAACCCATAGCGGTGACTGTCAGCAAGGTCGAACTAGGCAAAGTGGAATCGGTGGTGACCAATACCCGAGCCGGCACCATTAAAGCCTGCCGCCGCGCTCGCTTGGCCCCCGCCACCGGCGGTCAAATCGACAAGCTGCCTGTCGTAGAAGGCCAACACGTACAAGCCAATCAAATATTGGTGGAAATGTGGAATGAGGATTTGCAAGCCCAGTTGCTGTTGGTAAAACAAGAAGCCATCGCCGCTAAAGCCAGAGCCAAGGAAACCTGCGTGCGCGCCGATGTAGCGCAACGCGAAGCCAACCGTCAGGAAAAACTCTCCAAACAAAAACTGGCTTCGGAAGAAGACGTCGATCGCGCAAGGGGTAATGCCGAAGCCACCCGAGCGGCCTGTGTTGCCGCCAACGACTCGGCCAAGGTCGCCGCGGCCCAGATCAATGTCACCCAAGTGGCGCTGGATAGAACCATATTGCGGGCGCCGTTTGCCGGCGTGGTCGCCGAAGTCAACGGTGAAGTGGGCGAATTCATAACACCCTCACCGGTGGGCATTCCAACCCTGCCCGCCGTGGATTTAATCGATAACACATGCATTTTTGTCGCGGCCCCTATCGACGAAGTGGATGTACCGGCCATCAAACCGGGCATGCCGACACGAATCACCTTGGATGCGTTTAAGCAACACCCATTCCCGGGCAAAGTGCGCCGGGTAGCCCCTTACGTTCAAGACGTTGAAAAACAAGCGCGCACCGTGGATATTGAAGTTGACTTTGAACATGAGATAGGCGAGCAAAACTTGATGCCAGGTTACAGCGCCGATGTGGAAATCCTGCTGGATGTTAAAGAAAATACCCTGCGCATACCCACCGAAGCGGTACTGGAGGGCAACCTAGTGTATGTGGTAAAAGACCAGGTACTGGAAAAAAGGCAAATCACCCCCGGTATCAGCAACTGGGTATACACGGAAGTTCTGGCTGGTTTAACCAAGGATGAAACCATTGTCACTTCCGCCACCATCGAAGGGTTGGCCGACGGTTTGGAGGTTCGCATCAAAGAAGCCAGCGATGATTCTTTATAAATGATTCCCTACCGCTGACGGTAATTATGATTGAATTACAACAAATAAATCGGATTTTCACTGTTGGCGATCAGCAAGTGCATGCGTTGGATAACGTTACCCTGAGTATTAATCCGGGAGAATACTTGAGCATCATGGGCCCCTCGGGCTCGGGCAAATCCACATTGTTGAACATCATCGGCTTGTTGGACCGGCCCACCAGTGGCACTTACCTGCTGGAACAACACAATGTCACGTCCATGAATGATGACACTCTGGCCCACACCCGACGCAACAAAATCGGTTTTGTGTTTCAATTTTTTCAGTTGCTGCCGCGACTGACCGCTTTGGAAAACGTTGAATTGCCCATGGTATTGGAAGGCGTCCCGCCCAATGAACGCCGCCATACAGCCACAGAAACACTCAATAGCATGGGTTTAAGTGACAGACTGCACCACCGGCCGGACCAGCTGTCCGGCGGCCAACGTCAACGGGTGGCCATTGCGCGCGCCACTATTATGAAACCGGCGGTGATATTAGCCGATGAGCCGACAGGAAACCTGGACCGTCACTCCGGCAAAGAAGTCATCGAACTGCTGGAACAATTGAACAAAGACCACATGACTTTGATTATCGTTACTCATGATCCGGAAATCGGCTTGCGCGCCACTCGTCAAATCCGCATGGTGGACGGTAGTGTTATGGAGGACAATCACAAACCATAGTGACCGACGTCAATATGAGACTGATAGACACCTTACAATATTCCGTCAGCGCGTTGTCCCGGCACCGCATTCGAACGGTATTGATATTAATCGCCATGAGCATAGGTGTCGCGGCGATTATTATTTTAACTTCACTGGGTAAAGGCGCCCAACGCTATGTGCAGGGGGAATTCGCCTCATTGGGCACTAACCTGATCATAGTAATTCCCGGACGCAAGGAAACCACCGGCGGCCCCCCTACCATGTTCATCGGTGAAACCCCGCGCGACCTTACCCTGGACGACGCACAAGCATTAAAATACCACCACAGCGTACGCCGGGTGGCGCCTATTGTAGTGGGACAAGCCGCCGTTTCCTATGGCGGCAAAGAGCGTGAAGTGCCAATCCTGGGCTCCACATCCCAATTGCTAGCCATCAGACATTGGCAATTGTCCCAGGGGAGATTCTTACCCGAAGGTGACATAGACAGGGCGGCTTCGGTCTGCGTAATTGGCGTAAAAGTCAAAAGAGAATTGTTCGGCCCGGAAAACGCCCTCGGGGAGTGGGTACGTATTGGTGACAGGCGTTTTCGCGTCATCGGGGTATTGGCGTCCGAAGGCCGTTCCATCGGTTTGGACGTGCAGGAACTGGCGATCATCCCGGCGGCTTCGGCGCAACAGTTGTTTAATACCCCTTCTGTATTTCGCATTTTAATCGAAGCCAAGACCCGAGAAAGCATTCCATCAGTAATAAAGCATTTGGAACAAACCATAGCCGAACGTCACCAAGGTGAAAGAGACATTACTGTAATTACCCAGGATGCGGTATTAGCCACATTTGATAAAATTTTGGGTGCGCTCACCATGACCGTCGGTGGCATCGCGGCAATCAGCCTGGTGGTCGCCGGCATTTTGATCATGAATGTCATGCTGGTATCGGTAAGCCAGCGCACGTCCGAGATCGGATTATTGAAAGCGCTGGGTTCTCCGAAACGGCAAATTACCCTGTTGTTTTTAACAGAAGCGTTTTTACTCTCTAGCATTGGCGCGATCATCGGCGTGGTATTTGGCCATGGCGTCAGCTGGGTTATCGGCCGAATTTACCCTGCTCTGCCGTTGGGAGCACCGCTGTGGGCGGTGATATCATCGGTAGTCGTCGCCATAGGCACGGGTTTGCTGTTTGCCGCGTTACCGGCGCGGCGGGCTGCGCGTTTGGACCCGGTGGAGGCGCTGGCGCACAGGTAATACATTGAGCGTGCATAAACAGAAGTAAAACGTAGCAAATAGCAACCATGAAAACCCCTGACTTTATCCGTTTAACATTATCTGCCGTCATCGCACATCGGTTACGCACAGCGTTGACGGTATTGGGCATTTCCATCGGTATCGCCGCCGTGGTGTTGCTGACCTCAATCGGAGAAGGTATTCACCATTTCGTATTAAGTGAATTCACCCAGTTCGGCACCACCATCATCGGCATCAACCCCGGCAAGGCCACCACCGCAGGCGGTTCTATCGGCATATTTGGCACCGAAAGACCATTGACCATTGACGACGCATTAGCACTACAACGCATTCAAAACGTAGAAACCGTAGTCTCCGCAGTCCAGGGCAACGCGGAAGTGGAAGCCAAGGGCCGCAGCCGACGCACTACAGTTTACGGCGTCAGCCCGGGATTTCCAGAAGCATTCCGCTTTGACACGGCCATTGGTAAGTTTCTACCTGAAGACGACCCGCAAGCGCCGCGCGCATTTGCCGTATTGGGTGATACCTTGCGCAAAGAGTTATTCGGTAATTCAAATCCGCTGGGCCAACGCATACGTATTGGAGGTGATCAATATCGAGTAATAGGTGCCATGGAGTCCAAGGGGCAAATCTTGGGAGTTGACTTGGACGACACAGTATATATTCCTACTCATCGCGCTATGCAAATGTTTAACCGCGAGAGTGTGATGGAGATCGATGTGATGTACCGTGAAGGCGCAGCGGAAAAGCCTATCGTTAACGAGATCAAACGCATTCTCGAAACGCGCCACGGTAAAGAGGACTTTACGATTACCACACAACAACAAATGCTGGATGTGTTAGGCTCGGTACTGAACATATTGACGTTTGCTGTAGGCGCGTTGGGCAGTATTTCACTATTAGTGGGCGCCGTGGGTATTGCCACTATCATGACCATGGCGGTTCGCGAACGCACCGGGGAAATCGGCTTATTACGGGCCTTGGGTGCTCAGCAAAAACAAGTATTGGGGCTATTTCTCGGCGAAGCCGTCGTGCTGGCCGCCATCGGTGGACTGGTAGGCTTGGTTTTAGGGATTGCGGGCGCACAACTATTACATTTTATATTTCCCGCCATGCCGGTACACACCTCGTGGAACTACGTAGTACTGGCCGAAATCTTGGCAATGAGCATTGGTTTGCTGGCAGGCGTATTGCCCGCACGACATGCGGCCGCTATGGATCCCGTTACGGCCCTGCGGGCTGAATAGCTGTATAGGATAGCTTTGCATGAACAAGGAGACACACCATGCTTGATACTAAGCCTGACACTATGAAAAAATCCCTACATATTGAACATTGGAACCACGAATCCGACGGCGAACTAACCGAACAAAACATGCGCCGCAAGCTGGAACAACGCGGCTATCAAGTCACCCGATATGTTTATCCGCCGGGAACCCGTTTCCCCGACCACACCCATGAGATGGATAAAATTGATGGCGTATTATCCGGTCGGTTTCGCTTGTCCATGAGTGGTGAAACCGTTGTGCTTGAAGCGGGTGATTGTTTGGCAGTCCCCAAAGGGTCCGTTCACAACGCCGAGGTGGTAGGCATGGAGGCCGTTATTAGCCTGGATGCCGTTAAAATATAGCCCTCGTGGACTCGGGAAAATAGTCTATAATTTTTGATTAGGGGTTAATAGCCATATTGTATAAGTGCGGCATTTTTAAAAAACTATCGAATCCACAAATACAAACTGTCAATCCGAATGCTTGCCAACATGAACGCGACAAGGCAATCTATAATCGTTGTAGTATTGTGTGTTCTATTGTTTGCCAGCCCGATACGGTGTTTTGCAGATAACGTTGAACAGCAGTTGGACGAACTGCTTCAATTGGACCTTACCGAGTTAGCCAATCTCAAAGTCGTACTACCTACCCGCCTAAGTGAACGCCAGTTCGACGCACCTTCGGCCATCTACGTCATTACCCAAGAAGATATACGCCGCTCCGGATTAACCAGAATCCCAGAGATACTGCGCATGGTACCGGGACTACATGTGGGTAAACTCGACAACAATACCTGGTCGGTCAGTTCGCGCAGCGACCT
>JASFLF010000214.1:0-6254 GCA_050118235.1 Gammaproteobacteria bacterium
GTAGGCAAGGTCTTCTATATCGAAGTTAATACCGTATCCGAATACAATCATTAAGAGGATGGGGCCGATTAAGGCAACGGCCATGCGGATGGGATCGTGTCTGATTTCCATCGCTTCGCGACGCGCATAAGCCCACACGCGGCGAATATCAAATGATAAACGCCTATTGGATTGAGAGACAGGCGCAGACTTTATGGCAGACTCAACATCCGGTGATTGGTGGGTCTCGCCCGCGGCCTCTTCCAGATAAGCGATAAAAGCGTCTTCTAACGTATTAACCCCGCGGGCGCGAACTAATGCCGCCGGGGCATCTTGTGCCAATACTTTGCCGGCGTGCATTAGCGAAATCCGGTCGCAGCGTTCGGCTTCGTTCATAAAGTGGGTGGATATAAATATGGTAACGCCATCTTCGCGTGAGAGCTGGATCAATAACTCCCAAAACTTGTCTCTGGCTACCGGATCCACTCCGGAAGTAGGTTCATCCAAGATAAGCATTTCAGGGGCATGGATTACCGCCACAGCCAGGGACAGCCGCTGGCGCACACCTAATGGCAGCTTATCGGCCAATGCGTCTTGCACTTCTTCAAGGCCGAAGCGCTGGACCATTTCCGCTACTCGAACCGGGACTTTATCCTTAGGTATATGAAAGACTCGAGCATGCAATTCCAGGTTTTGGCGTACGGTTAACTCGGTATATAAGGAAAAAGACTGTGACATATAACCCACGCGTTTGCGTATCCCGATATCCTTAGAATCTATGGAACGGCCAAAAAGCCAAGCCTTGCCTTCCGAACTTGCCAGCAAGCCAGTCAGCATCTTCATAGTCGTCGTCTTACCACAGCCGTTCGAGCCTAAAAACCCGAAGATTTCACCGCTTTCAATATGAAAACTCACATTATTGACCGCCGTAAATCCGTTAAAACGGCGGGTTAAGCCACTGGCTTTAATCGCCGCTTCACCTCCATGAGCCTGGCGGGGTGGAATAGTGATCGCTTTATGGCCGCGGCGCTTTTCCTCTGGCAGTAATGCGATAAAAGTTTTTTCCAGCGTACTCTGCCCGGTTTGCGACTTCAGTTCTGCTGGACTTCCGGTGGCTAATATTCGGCCCGCATCCATGGCCACCAGCCAATCAAAACGCTCGGCTTCATCCATATAGGCCGTGGAAACAATGACACTCATGCCTTGGCGCCGGTTGCGGATTCGTGTGATCAATTCCCAAAACTGGCGCCGGGACAACGGATCAACGCCGGTAGTCGGCTCGTCCAGAATCAACAGATCGGGATCGTGGATGAGGGCGCAGCATAACCCTAATTTTTGTTTCATTCCGCCGGAGAGTTTGCCTGCCGGGCGGTCGGCAAACGGCGCGAGACCCGTGCTTTTGAGCAGTTCGTCGATACGCCAGCTGCGCTCGTCACGCGATTGGCCGAACAAGCGGCCGAAGAAGTCGACGTTTTCAAACACGGATAATGTCATGTAGAGATTGCGTCCGAGCCCCTGAGGCATGTAGGCGATACGCGGGCATATTGAATTGCGATGTTGTTTGCGGCGCATATCACCGTTTAGCACTTCGACATCACCAGATTGAATTTTACGAACCCCCGAAATGAGGGCAAGTAAGCTGGATTTGCCGACACCATCAGGCCCAATGATGCCTACCATGTTTCCCGCGGGAATCTCCAGGCTGACGTCATCAACCGCAACGGTGTCACCATAGCGGTGCGTGAGTCCGGATACCTGAGCAACGGTACTCACAGGCCATCTCCTTTGATAAATGTCGTAAGGTGTTGCTTCCCAGAAGATAAGCCAGGTGAAAGCAGAATATTGAGAGAACTTCGGTGTCGGGTTTTACGATACAGGGCGCAACCTCCGTATAAAGTGGTTGGTTCCCTTTGTCTGATTCGCCGCCTCATTGCAGACCCTCCGACTGCTACAAATGCTCAGGCCATTCAGCGGTTTTATCAAGGCGAATATAGGCCACGCCCGGTATGCCGGTTTTAGCGATTTCGCTATGCGTTTCTAGAAAATCCGAATCGATGGTTACTTTAACGCGGAACATGAGTTTTTCACGCTCCGTTCGTGTTTCCACTTCTTTGGGTGTGAATTGTGCCCTGGGCGCGACGAAGGAAACCTTGGCGGGAATTATCTGATCGGGTATTCCATCGAGTATGATGCGGGCGTCTGCTCCGACGCTAACGCTGGCGGCGTGTTTTGTGGGAAGAAAGACCGTCATGTAAACATCGGTGGGATCGAGAATGGTGAGTACTTTACCCCCGGCAGGTAATACCTCACCAGGTTCATTCAGTCTATACAATACGCGGCCATTGATCGGAGCCTTTAGAGCGCCTTCATCAAGCTGAACTTTGAGTTGCTCTGTGCCGGCGATGGCGGCTTCAATAGCCGCCTCTGCATTGGACAACTGAGCTTGAGCCGCTGTTAAAGAGGCCTGAGCGGTTAGTACCGCGGTTTCATCACGCTGCAGTTGTTCCAAGGAAATGCTGTCGTTTTCGTACAGCCCTTTGGCGCGTTCCAAATCTTTTTTTGCCAGTGAAAGTTCACTTTTACGTTGCGCAATAACAGCCTGTGCATAACTGCGTTCCTGCTCCGCGCGCCGGACTTCGGCCTGAGCCCTGCGGAGTTGGGCTTCCAACTCCTTGGTATCAAATTGGGCCAGTACCTGATTCACTTCGACGTTTTCACCTTCCTTGACCAGTACTGCGGCGAGACGCCCGCCAAACTTTGTTGTTATATCAACTTCGGTAGCCTCAGTACGCCCGTTTCCTGAGGCAAAACCTTGCGGAAGACCCGGAGGCTGGAAGAGTGGCAAAACGAAATTAATACCCGCAATGACGATTACGGTTATCACCGCGATGATTATCCATTTTTTGGTCTTTTTTCCTGCCATTGTGTCTCGATTGACAACAGTTTTATTCCGAAATGGACGATGGTGCCCCTTTAATTAGATGCTTGTACCTAGTGAATATGCATTGCGTAGCGCATTGTAATAATGCCGGTAAAAAAATAAGAGTGAGAGAATCACTATATTTTAGTATTTGCTAGCCTATCTCATTCGAATTATTCAGGTATGTGAATCCTTTTTCTTTTCATTCGATTCACGCGTATCAGTAGATTTCAACAACTTGGCGATGTTATTCTAATCATTTATGCTGTACATTGATGAAGATCATAAGATGAGCACCTTTTCCGTATATAGTTATTGCCCCTGGCTTCTGATTAAACTTTTACCACGCAGTATACTCGCATGTTATTCCAGTGATATATGCGAAAATATTCAACACCGCACCGAATCAAACCCCGCTTGTAGGAGCCAGCCCCGCTAGCGACCAAAGCTAAAACAATGGCACACGCCCTAACGTTTCGTTTCACCTGGAGCCGCGTTTAAGCGGTGATCTGGTGTAAGCGCTTGCTATGTTTCCTTTTCAGTCGTTGTCTCTTCAACCTTTTCTTGTGCACGTCCTTGCCGATACGAATCGGCTATGCCTATAACCCAACATATGAGCAACGCAATCGTGGCAATATTCGTTGATTCTTCACTGCCGCTTGATTGTTGTGACACCAATTCTGTGATGGCTTCCGTAGTAAGTGGAATACCGCCGCTTTGAATTTTTTCGACAACTTCGAGCGCCGTGTTCACGGCCACATACACAATGAAATATATTGCTGACGCTGCACCGAGCAATAATATGATGCCATAGCCATACAGCTTCAAGTATATATGCCCGATACCAGGGAATACTAATCCGGACAGAAGGGCTGCTTTCGTTGATCTCTTCATGAACTACCTCGACTCAAAATCCAATAGACCGGACATAGGGAACATACCGACAACCTTCAGTTGGTGCCGGGCCTGTCTAGAAGTTTTGGCATTCACTCATCTCCCAATCTTAACGCCACTGATCAATATACTCACTCTCTCTATCTAGGCCAACAATGCTACCCATATTGTCATTTTTAGGCAAATCGAGATCCAGGAACTCTATTTTAACCCTGTCTATTGGTTCAACAGCAAGATCGAATAGATGTTTTTAGTGTAGTAGTTACAAGAAAATAGAAGCGGTGCTTTGGGAGTGGCGATCACCAATTTCTTTGTATCCCCGATACCCACTATTCAAATCCTTATGCCTCCTTCCACTATATAGATATATAGAATATTTTTTCGGCCAATAGCGGAAGTTTGCTACCAACGCACAATCAACGGTAAATCGGGTGTCATATCCTTTGACTGGCCTTCTTTCTCTCCGTTGAATACCAGTTCCAACCGATGCGGTTCGTCAAGTCGCAACAACACACCTTTACATTTTGAAACGGCCTGAAGCGTTGGTGATGGCCGTACCACCGGTACGCTAATGCGCAGTTCTGTCATGGTCCAAAGTGGATTCTCTGGCCGCGGCTGATGTTTCCGTTGTGGCAGGTTGGACGGCATACGAATGCAAAGCGGCTCTTCAAGCACATCAGAACTCTCACCAACATGAAAGCACTGATCATCCCTAAAGTACTCCGGGCAGTATTTCCAACCGGGGAAGGGAATATCTGTGGATCCGCTGGCTGTTCTGACTATCAACCCAAAAGGTGATGCATTGGCGCTGGTTACGCGTTCCGTAAAGCGCAATCTACTTCCGCGCCCTTTTTCCGCTTCCTCCGCATCACGTATGTAAAGGAACTCAAGTGTTGAATTGGAAAAAAAGAATCGACGATTCGCCGTGCCCTGCCCGGGATGATTATTACGGGTTCCCTCTATCAATCCGATACTGGACACAAGATCGGCTTGTGGTGAACCCGGTTCAGTGAGAATAAAAAAGTGGTCAAGCTCAATAGTCATGGTTCTAACGCAGAACTCACTATTGTAGTTACTTCAATGTACCCGTAAATGAACACCGCCAAGAGCCAAATACAAAATGTTAAAAAATATATTTTTACCTTCGTTAATTTACTCATTAAAAACTAATGTTAAGCTCACCCGCCGCGAAGGAGGTCGGGTGAAGCTTTTTGTTGGGCGTGAATTTACATATTACGCTCATATTGCGGCAAATCGTCATTAAGCTTTAACCATGGTTGTTTTCGCATTGTCCACAAATGCGCCTGTGGCTGTACCCAACTTGGGTCATCTATACTCGATACTTTTAAAGCAATAATTTCAGGAAAACTGTGCGGCTGATTTAAAACGGGGGTGCCACACTCGCTACAAAACTTTCTTGTAACTTCGTCATTCGAATCAGTTGTTGTTTTATATCCTTTTAGTTCCCCCGTAATTTTCACGGAATCAACTGGAACGATCACATCAACAGAAAACGGAGCCCCCGTATTTTTCTGGCAATCTAAGCAATGGCAGAAGAATGTAATGTGAGGTTCAGAATTACATTCGTAACGGACGGCACCACAACTACATCCTCCTTGAAATGGTATAGTCATTATTCCTCCTTCTTATTGAGTCTAACAGTTGAATAAACGAGACCTCACGTCTCGTTGTCAAAATTTATGTTGCATTCTATGGTTTACCACTAAATATCGGTAATTATTCCTGAGGTTCAAAATTGAAATCATAAGGGACAGAAATTTAGGACTCCCACACATCCATAGTTGAACCTACTTCTATGTTCGAGTTGAGCGGCCAACGTTTGGCGGCGCAGCTTTTACGGTGAAAAAGGTGTGACGACAAAGTTGGTCAGCTCGAACGCCTTGTTGGAGCATTTACACTTTCCCCAATAAAGAGCAACGTAGCTGTTTCTGGAACGATCACATGTAACTCTCTCATTCCATACTCTTGCTCGAATGGCTCCCTATGTTTGTAATTAGATAATTTTTCCTTTTGTGATTCCCAAAATTCATTCAAACCTTCTAGCCGCAAATAGATACTTTGTTGATTCGGCTTTCCTT
Source organism: Gammaproteobacteria bacterium (assembly GCA_050118235.1). GTDB lineage: Bacteria > Pseudomonadota > Gammaproteobacteria > SZUA-152 > SZUA-152 > JAJDNG01. The sequence continues at coordinate 5,893 of JASFLF010000214.1, forward strand.
GTGATTGCTGAATTCCTATAAAGTGACCGTCTTTTTCAAGCTCGATGTAATTATCATGCTGAAAAGCAACGCTAAAGCCGAGCAACTCACAAAAAAATGCTTTAGTAACATCCGGGTTGCTAGAAGGTATATGCGGGCAGATTCCATTAAGCCTATTCATAATCTATTCCTATTGTATTGCCCAACGTCAACCATGTGCGGCCGAGCGAGGTCCGAGTGAGCCGTAGCGAACGAATACAATGTACTTGTTGGGCGAAGTTTGAGCGCGGATTACAATCATGTAGTTGCCTTGTGGTGTTTTTTCGTTATGTATTTCGCCATAAAAAATAGTGTAGCGCCTATTATCAATGCAATGCCACTTA
>JASFLF010000215.1:0-6239 GCA_050118235.1 Gammaproteobacteria bacterium
AATTCGTGAGAGAACAGCGCTAGCCTGTAGTTGCCGTTAGATAGACGGCAACTACAGGCTAATCACGATATCTTAATAAGATATCGTGATAAGCGTCTATACGCCGGTCGCGTAAAAACGGCCAGACACGGCGAACCTGATCGCTGCGATCCAGATCGAGCGTCGTGGTGTGCGTCATGGGCTGGTCGACGGTCGCTTGTGCCAGAATTTCGCCTTGAGGTCCGGCGATAAAGCTGCTGCCCCAGAATTGGATGCCTTGGCTGTGGTCGGAAGGATCCGCTTCGAAACCTACGCGGTTACAGCTGATGAGGGGTATACCATTTGCGATGGCATGGGCTCGTTGACTGGTGATCCAGGCGTCGCGTTGTCGCATTTGTTCGGCCTTGTCATCGCTGGGATCCCAGCCTATGGCCGTGGGATAGATTAACAATTCAGCGCCGGCCAAGGCCATTAACCGGGCCGCTTCCGGGTACCATTGATCCCAACACACTAAAACACCCAGTCGCCCAAACGATGTGTCAATGGGTTCAAATCCCAGGTCACCGGGGGTGAAATAGAATTTTTCGTAAAAGCCCGGATCATCCGGTATGTGCATTTTGCGGTAGCGGCCGGCGATCTCCCCATTGGTTTCCATGACCACCGCCGTATTGTGGTACAAGCCCGCGGCCCGTTTTTCAAACAAGGACGCTACAACCACTATCTTAAGCTGCTGGCAGATTTCACTCAATGCCTGGGTAGTCGGGCCGGGAATGGTCTCAGCCCAATCAAAATAACGCGTGTGTTCCTGTTGGCAAAAATACAAACCAGTATGCAACTCCTGCAAGACGATAAGATTGGCCCCTTGTGCGGCGGCTTGCTGAATACCATCTAGTGAGGATTTTAAGTTTGCGCCGCGATCTTCGGTGCAAGAATGTTGCACAAAAGCGGCTTTAATTTCTCGGGGCATGATTTTCGCTCCCTTGCAACGTTTCGCAAATTGATTGAATTCTGTCAGATAAAAGCCGGGATTAACTGATTACACCCACCGGTAACTGCATCGTAACACAATGTAAACTGCCGTATTGCCGGATCAGTGGCGAGCAATCGATGCCAATAATGTCCCGGTCCGGGAAACATTGTTGGAGAATCTGCAAAGCCTTTTCATCCGCGGGATCCTGGTAAGTGGGCACTAACACTGCGTCATTAATAATGAGAAAATTGGCGTAGGTTGCCGGCAATCGTTGTCGCTGTTCATCGTATTTCGCCGCCGGCAAGGGCAATCGAACCAATCGATAGGGTTGGTTGCTCCTAGTGCGAAAAGTTTGTAGTTGCTGTTCCATGCGCTGCAGTTCGGCAAAATGTTGGTCGGTTTCATCGTCGCAGTAACAATACGCTATGGTGTCGGGGTCACAAAAACGCGCTAAGGTGTCAATATGACTGTCGGTATCGTCTCCGGCCAGTTCACCATGATCCAACCATAAAAATCGATCGACGCCAAGATGGGTTGATAGCATGGCCTCTATTTGATGGTAAGTCAGAGATGGATTGCGTGAGTGAGCCAATAAACATCGAGAAGTCGTCAACAAAGTACCATTACCATCGGTTTCGATGCCGCCTCCTTCCAGTACAAAATTCACAGAATGCATTTGCAGATCGTCGAATGCATCTTGGGTAAGTAAAGCGCGGGAAATCTCGTTGTCCCGGTCGGCGGGAAACTTATTGCCCCAGCCGTTGAATACGAAATCCATTAACAAGGGCTTTTGGTTTTCAAAAACCGTAATAGGGCCGTGATCTCTTGCCCAGGTATCGTTACCCTGGTGAATGTATAGCCGCACTTGTTCCAAATCCACGCCGCGTTGCCGTAGCAATTGTTGAACATGCTCCAGATGGTCGCGGTCGCAAGCCACGATCACCACTTTCTCGTGTAAGCTGACGTAGAAACAGATCTCAGTAAACACCGGTTCAACTTGATGGAGTATCGAGGCCCAGTCGCTGTGTGCATGGGGCCAGGTCAGCATCACGGCGCTTTGCTCATGCCATTCCGGCGGGAACCATCGCTTACTTTTGTTCTGACTACTCACAGGATGAAGTGGTTAAATTGAATGTTCGACGTTGTTGGGCTTTTTGCGCAACTTGGGTTTAATACGCGCCGTTTTGACCATATTGTCTTTGATCTGCACAATTTCAATGGGATATCCCGAAATCATAATACTGGTGCCCGGTTCGGGGATGGATTCCAAATATTCAAATATCAGTCCATTGACCGTTTTTGGCCCATCGGTGGGAAAATGCCATTTCATCGAGCGGTTGAGTTCACGTATATTTGCGCTGCCGTCCACAAGATAAGTGCCGTCCGTTTGTGGATGCACGTCTTTGATGCTGGTAATGGGTTCCGATGTAAATTCGCCGACGATTTCTTCAAGAATATCTTCCAAGGTGACCAGCCCTTTAATATCGCCGTATTCATCCACGACTAATCCGATACGGCGTTTGTGCCGTTGGAATTGCAGCAGTTGATTGTTCAAAGGCGTGTTTTCCGGAACGAAGTAAGCGTCGCGTATAAACCGCAGCAAGTCCTCTTTTTCGGAATCTTTGTCAAATATCACCGGCAACACATTGCGGATATGTAAAAGACCAATAGTGTTGTTGATGTCAGAATGATAAACCGGCATGCGGGTGTGCTGGATATTGGTCAGTTGTTTGACGATATCCGACCATTCCTCGTCCAAATCGATGCCGACAATCTCGTTGCGGGGGATCATAATGTCATTTACCGTGACACTTTCCAAATCCAGTATATTGGTCAGCATCATGCGGTGTTTGCGGGGGATCAGCGCGCCGGCTTCGCTAACGACGGTACGCAATTCATCGCTGGTCAGAGGTGTGTCGCTTTGTTCCTTTGCGGATACGCCGATCAGTTTTAACAGTCCACTGACGATGACATTGACCAGCCATACTATAGGGTAAAATACCACCAACAAGGGTTTTAGAATCACGGTGGCGGGAAACGCTATGCGTTCGGGATGCAAAACGGCCAAGGTTTTAGGTGCCACTTCGGCAAACACCAGAATCACAAATGTTAGGATGATGGCCGCGATGGTAATGGCCTGATCGCCGAATAAACGGATTGCCAGAATCGTGCTGATGGAAGAAGCAAGAATGTTGACGAAGTTGTTGCCCAGCAAAATGATGCCGATCAACCGGTCCGGACGTTCCAATAATTCCGACGCCCGTTTTGCGCCGCCATGGCCTGATTTGGTCAAGTGCCTCAGGCGATACCGGTTTAAACTCACCAAGCCGGTTTCCGAACTGGAAAAAAATCCGGACAATAGAATGAGAAATACTAATAAGCCAAACAGCAGGCTGGTGGGAATTTCGTTCAAAGCAAACGTTGGCCTCTCGTGGTGTCGATTTTCTTACGCAGGATCTGTTTTAGAATTTATCGGTTTAAAAGGATCTCGATGACCCATTTACTGCCGAAATACGCCAAGACTAATGTAAAAAAACCACCTAAGGTCCAGCGGACCGCCGTCATACTGCGCCAGCCAAATTTCCATCTACCCCAAAGCAAAATCGCAAACACAAACCAGGCAATTATGGACAGAATGGTGTGATGCGCCACCCGTTGCTCAAACATATTCTCCAAGTAGATCACCCCCGTAATCAAAGAGAGGCTGAGCAGAAAGAATCCTAAACCGATCATTTGAAATAGCAGCGATTCCATGGACTGTACCGGGGGAAGTGCCCGTATGAACCCGCCGGGATGCCGGGCCCGCAACTGGCGTTCTTGCACCGCCAACAACACCGCATGAATGGCCGCAATACTGATTAAACTGTACGCTAATATTGATAGCAGGATATGTAGTTTGATCTCAATGGCTTGATTGGCCAAGAGTATGTGGTCAATGGGAAATAACCGGCTGAGCAAAATCGTCACTGCAGTAAAGGGAAACAGAAACACACCTAAGTTTTCCACTGGATTGGATATGGCGGCCAGTAACAAAGTCAGCGACATTAACCATGTGACCAGTGAACCGGCATAGAAAAATCCGATATTAAGTCCTGCAACGGTAAAAAGATTTTTGTATAAAATATAACCATGAAGCGTAACCGCGATTAAGCCCAACACAATTAAACCGGGTTTGGCCAGCAATGGATTGTCGCTGGCACTGGTTTTGCGACCAAATAAGCGCCAGGCTAATAAAATTCCAGTAACGGTATAGAAAGTGATTGTGATTAGGGATATCAATAATATAGGCATATATATTTCAATTATTTTTCAAAAAGGTCGCTATTAGGCTAACTGCTATGCTAAAGGTGGCCCAAAAATGGCTAATTTGTGACCGGGTTCGTCATTTATTATGTCAGTTGACAGGGGTTTCTTGCCGTTAAATTGACGTATAGTGTATTAATTTTTCTCTATATCGTCGAATGTTAATTTGTTCATTGGAGAATACGTAGTATCTCATACAAAATATAGCGTTTTTTTGACGATTTTTTTGTAAACCGATCGGACAAACGCAACATAGGCAAGCCTGTACAGAGCAGGCGTACATGATGTAAATTCGACGATCAAAAAAACTTATTGGATAACAACAACGTTACGACCATGAAATTACGCGTGTTAGGATGCAGCGGAGGAATCAGCGCAGGGCTGCGGACCACATCACTGTTGATTGATGATGATGTCTTGATCGACGCCGGAAGTGGCGTGGGTGATCTTACCCTGGCGGAAATGCGTAAAATCCGGCATATCTATTTGACCCATTCCCATATGGATCACTTCACCTTTCTACCATTATTAGTAGACAGTATTTTTGATACCACTAAAGATCCCATTGTGGTGCACGGGCAGGCCGAAACCATACAAGCCCTGCAAAAACATATTTTCAACTGGGTGATATGGCCTGATTTCGCCAAATTACCCACTGCCGACAAACCGGTCATGCGCTATGAAATCATCCAGGCCAACCAACGCTACGAGCGGGAAGGCCGGATTTTCGAAACCATTTCCGTGAATCATATCGTGCCTTGTATTGGCTACCGGGTATCTTGCGATACCGGCTCATTTGCCTTTAGTGGTGATTCCACCAGCCAAGACCACTTTTGGGATGTGCTCAACCAACGCGATTCTCTGGATTTGCTCATTGTCGAAGCCGCGTTCCCTGATGCGGAGCAAGAATTGAGTTTAAAAGCCGGCCATTACACCCCCGCGTTACTCGGCGCCGACATTGCCAAACTCCAACACCAGCCAAAAATTTTCATTTCCCACACCAAACCCGGACAAGAAGAGCTGATTGTCAAAGAATGTGAAAGGGCTTTTGCCGGCCGGGAAGTCTACCGATTGTTCGGCGGCGAAGAATTTACGTTATAATTCGCCCTTTGCGGACAACAAAAGCGATAAACCATATGGGAAAGCCATTGAACTTTTCCTGTCCATAATTATGTATAGCGTTTAACCATTTCGACTTACTAACCAGGGACTACCTCATGTTTGAAAGCCTTACCGATCGTTTAGCGGCTACCGTTAAAACATTGCGCGGCCAGGCGCGGCTGACCGAAGACAATATCAAAGATGCCATGCGTGAAGTGCGCATGGCATTGCTGGAAGCGGACGTGGCTTTGCCAGTGGTCAAAGACTTTATTGACCACGTGCGTCAGCGCGCCGTCGGCGAGGAAGTGAAAAAAAGCCTCACACCGGGGCAAACCTTAGTGAAAATCGTGCAATCTGAGCTGGTCGCGTTGATGGGAGACCAGTGTGAGGAATTGGATTTAAAAGCCCGCCCCCCCGCGGTCATCATGATGGCCGGTCTGCAGGGCTCGGGTAAAACCACCACGGTTGCAAAATTATCCCGTTGGTTAAAAGAATCCAAAAAGAAATCGGTGTTAGTCACCAGTGCGGATATTTATCGGCCCGCAGCCATAGATCAGCTAAAAACCCTGGCAGCCGAAGTGGGTGTCAGTTTCTTTCCCAGCGAGGTCACACAAGATCCCGTAGACATCGCCCAAGGCGCCTTGCAGCAAGCACGCACCCAGTCCGCTGACGTCGTCATTATCGATACGGCGGGGCGGTTGCACATCGATGACGCCATGATGGCGGAAATCAAACGCTTGCACGCCGCCATCGATCCGGTGGAAACCTTGTTTGTGGTGGACAGCATGACGGGGCAGGACGCTGCTAATACCGCCAAGGCATTTAATGACGCGTTACCGTTGACCGGGGTGGTGTTGACCAAAACCGATGGTGATGCCCGCGGCGG
>JASFLF010000216.1:0-6205 GCA_050118235.1 Gammaproteobacteria bacterium
TTGACGCAACAAACATAACCACAACGGAAGGCGGTCAAACGACGTTTAGCGTAGCATTAGACGCTGCACCCAGCGCCGAAGTTAAACTTAACTTTGTGAGCAACGCCACCGATGAAGGATTATTTTTAGACAGCAATCAAAATAGTCAGCAGAATTTCGAAATTATCTTTACCCCCCAGAATTGGGATCAGGCGCAAATGGTTACCGTGATCGGCGTAGACGACGATTTTGCCGACGGCGCGCAGCGCTATACCGTTAGGATGGAAATTGTCACCATCGACACTGACTATGGCGGTCTTACACCGGACCCTTTGACGATAATCAACAATGACAATGATACCGCGGCTATTATTGTCACTCCATCGCCACCTACCCGCTTGGTAACCGACGAGTCCGGCGCCACAACGACATTCCAAGTGCAGTTAGCCACCCCTCCCGATCCCTCAACCGTAGTCACACTGGCAGCGATTGTTGAACCACCGGATTCGGGACTTCCATTGGAAGGTGTGGTCACTCTACCGCCAAACCAATTAGTATTTGATTCCGACAATTATGATCAACCGCAAACAGTGACTGTTACAGGGTTAGACGATTGCGTTGCAGACGGCGATAAAAATTACGTCATTACAATTACCTACAACATCGCCGGTACGACCAGTGGGCCCTATGCCAATCCAAATATTAATCGAACCATTGATGTGACCAACTCGGATAACGAAAGCACCACGCCACAAATCGTTATAAGCAAAACGCAACTGCATACGTCCGAAAATCTGACGTCGGATTCCTTTGATGTCTGCATAACCACTCAGCCTAGCGAACAGGTAACAATCACAATGACAATCCCCCCCGCCGGTGAACCAGAAGGTGTTTTCGAAAACGATTCAACCACGCAAGAAATAGTATTCGACCAGAGCAATTGGTCAGCGGTGCAAACCATTACGGTAGCAGGGAGGGATGATACGATAGATGATGGCGATCAAACCTACCAAATCAGCGTATTCCCCGCCGTTAGTTTGGATCCCATTTATGCTGACATGGCACTTCCAAATATTTTTGTTACCAACACAGACAATGATATTGGAGGTGGAACAAATCCAGGATTAATAGTCTCAAAATCCCAATTAAGAACCAGCGAGGGTGGCGGATCGGACTCTTTTTCCATTTCATTGGCCACCCAGCCCACTAAATTTGTCACCGTTGAGGTGAGCATTCAGAATCAGGCGGAAGGCCGAATATCCGGTAATCCCTCTAATCAGCCATTTAATAAATCGCTGAATTTTACAACGTTTGACTGGAATAGCGAAAAAACAATTACCATCGTCGGCCTTGATGATTCGCAAGACGACGGCAACATCCAATACAGTATCTTATTGGCCATTACCGATGACTCGGCTGAAGAATACAAAACTATAAACCTTTCTCCAATACAAGTGACTAATGAAGACAATGACGTTGTCGACCCGGTCGATTCAACCGGCGGAGGTCATACACATCCTGGTTTGTTGTGGTTGCTAGGCAGCATGGCTTTGGTTCGTTACCGCCGCCCAATCCTGCAAACAATTTTGCCCGCTTGACGATTTACAAGCCTTTGTTTACCAAAATAGTTTATAACAACGTAGTTAAAAACCATGCAATATAACCCAATGATTCGAATTGTCGTCCTGGTATGTTTGGCGATTAATTCCGGCTCGCTCGCGATTGCACAAACTGAAGTGCCGCCGCAAACCGCCACAGAACCACTCTTATCCTATCTTAAATACGCAGAGTTCGCCGCGGCCGCTTACAAGAGCGTGGACGATTTCACTCGTATAGGTGAAGAATATAAGTTCGAATTCACCCACACCGGCGCCAATACCGCAGACAAAGTCCGTTATTTCATAGCAACCAACGATGACGATAAATCTCAAATTATCGCCGTGCGTGGCACTTCCAATGTTGAAAACGCCATGGTCGACATAGACTATGTGTTAATACCGGATGAGACTCTGGGCATTGAACTGCACAAAGGATTTGCGCAATCCTCGCAAAATATCTATCAGGAATTAAAAACAAAGCTGAACAAGGACTATACCATCCACATCACTGGTCATAGCCTGGGCGGCGCCGTAGCGGTGATATTGGCGATGTATTTGGACAAACAAGGTTTCACCATGGGCGACATTGTCACGTTCGGACAGCCCAAGCTGACTAACCGAACGGGAGCCAAAACCTTTCAACATTTAAATGTAGTACGCGTCAATAACCTCATGGACATGGTACCCACTGTACCGCCGTTTGACGCCAGTCAAATAATGAATTTCAAACTCGACATTTTTTGGCACTTGGGCAAAGAATACGTATTGTTGTCCGACCATTATTATTCGGTGCTGGACGGCCTCGACAGCTTGCTCAGAGGTGCTGACTTTTTAAGCCAAAAACCTACGACGGAAAATATTACCGCTCATCAGATAGACACCTATATACAGAGGCTCGAAAATCTGATTAATCAGGGAAAAGAAATCCCGTTCAACAAACGGGATGAGTATTTACAACCTACCAAACCTGACACTATCAATCCAGATACGCAGAAAACATGAGTAATTTTCTGTCTTTTGTGCTTCGAAGATGGCAATTAATTAATTGTTTTTACTAAGTTTGCTGTTACAAATGCATGCTGAATATTTTATCAACGATGCTGCTGACTATGATTTTGCCTTTCGCAATGCCCGCAATGTTTCATATAGCTCGCGTTCTGTGGTAAGCATCTTTGATTTTTTAGTATCAGCGTTTCTGGAAACGCCAAGCAATTCGTAATAGTCTTTTTCCATAGTAACGGTCGTTGCCCGATGCCGCCTACTTTACTTGCTAACTTCTTACCGGCAATTGTTTGCTAACCGCAATCTACTCATAGTGCGTTGTTGGTTATCCCTTGTCTTGTATAATGTCGGCCGCCCGGTATAAGCCGATAATGGATTTGGCGTCGGATATTTCACCTTGTCTGGCCCAGTTTAACGCTTGTTCAAAACCGATCCAGTGGATATCGAACACTTCATGGTCTTCGCTATTCCGCGCGCCAATGTTTAGCCCCCGGGCAAGGTATAAATGCACTTTCTCTGTAAACACCCCCGGTGAACTTATCATGTATCCAAGTTCCTGCCATTGACCGGCCTGGACGCCGGCCTCTTCCTCCAACTCTCTTTGCGCTGTCTCTATGGGTGGCTCGTTGTGATCGTTTTTTCCCGCCGGGAGTTCCCATAGCCAGTCGTCGAAGACGCAACGGTATTGCTTGAGCAAACACACTTGTCGTAGATGATTGACCGCCACCACCGCCGAGCCACCGGGATGCCGCACCACTTCCAATTCCATGGTATGTCCGTTGGGCAGCTTGGTTTTGGCCGTTTCCATGGTGACTATTTTGCCGCTAAACACGGTTTTTCTGTCTTCTAACAACGTCTTATCTCCCAATAAGTGCTCCTAATAAATTTTACTTCTAGGCACATTCAACAAAACTGTTAAAGAAACCAAGCCTAATGAACGACACCCTGATTACCCGGTACAGTTATCGGCTATCCGTATGCACGATATTTGCATTTTGTGATGCTGTGCTCATCAAAACCATAAAAATTGGTCTTTTATTACTCTTATCACTCGCATCACAACAGACTAGGAAAACCGTATGTTTAAAGCCATTGCAGAAAAAATCTTCCAGCGCCAGCCTCATGAGGACGAACTGGTTAAATTACGTCAGATTGCCGAACGAGCGGAACGCTTCGAACAATCCGTGATTGAATCCATGCAAGCCACTAGTGACGATTCCGAACAACAGCGTCCTGATGCTTGTCACGACGCAGATTCGCTTTTTAAATAAGTTTAAAAACCCGTCAATCCGCCCACGGACCAGCCAAACCGGCATTTTGCCGCGCCAGCGAACGAAAGCGCCACAATCGCACCGCGTTTCGGTCTTTGTAACTCATAAGCGGCATAATCCCGTGGGATTCGATCGCCTCGGCCGAACTCTCGCTCATAACAACTTCTGCGCAGGGTTTGACGGTTTTCTCCCCTTGTGACTCATAAACATGCCAGGGTAAATCGCCGATTTCCAACACATCGCCCAATCCCATGGACCAGCCGTTGCTTTGATAACTTTGCCCGATCAACACGGCACACATCGTCGCCGCATTGCCCCATAAATAACTGTCATGGCGCAAGACATCTGTCAATCCGGCAGGCATTTCCTCAAATTCGAATCGCTCGATCTCATCCGCTTTGGCGCCGTACGGCAGACGCAACAAAAACCTGGGAAATACCAATCCCAGCCAATGGGCATAAGGCTGATCACGCAATTCATTCCACGCGTGTTGTTCCTCCTCGGCTATGCCTTGCCATTGTCTGGCATCGGCCTGGGTCACCAGGGAGCTACAACCCAGCACTTGCGGATCGGCCGCCGCAATGAAGGGCCCGCCGCTATGGTACGCAAGTTGCCCGAGCGCTTTAAGAGCGTCGATATCGCTGCTGCGCTGTGAAAATGTATACAAACCCGCGATCAGCGACCAAGGCTCGCCTCCTAAGGTTAGCACCGACTTTTCCACCACCGACTGGTAAATGCATGACGCGGATAAATCAGCCGAGGGTTGCTGGAAATCTTGTTTAAGCCGATCCTTGGAAGCATCCAGTAAATACAGCCTTAGCGACTCATCTAACTCCAACCGAGTAGTGCATTCATACGCGCCGCGCCACGCCGCCTCCAATGCTTGAAATTCCGGATGATGCAAAATGCTGCGCATGAGGTCGCCAATCGTCAGATCCACACTGGCTATATAACTATCCCGTTGCGGATGTGGCCCAGCCTCGATGTGGGGCGCAATGGCGTTTTTAATAAACGCGTTGATATCCGCTGTTTTGCGGCTTTTTACCGCCGTAGGTTCGGTGGCAATATGGGCGGCCCGGTCGCCTAGCAACTCGTCGAGGAGCTTGGCGCTATCCTCGGTGGGTGGCGTAGTGGCAGGTGACGTGGTGGCGGTCGTATCAACAACCGATTCGGTTTCTTTTTTTGTGGATGGTAAAGCCAGTTCCGCTGCCGCTTGCGCGAATGTTGCCGGATTATCGAGTTTCGACCGAAGCTCTCTGAGATGTTGAAACACGGGCAGACGATCGAACAACGAGTCGGGGTGGAAATCTTCCAATGATTTAAATTCAAGTTCGATGACTTGGGTTTGTTCAGCGCCGATAACCAATGTCAATCGGGGTGACAGTTTTGTCATGAGCGAGTCAAAATTATCAACATCCAATGAATGGATAGGGAATCCGGTTACGGCATCGTTTAGCCCGCTGAAGTCACCCATGAGCAGGATTTGCATAGGACTGGTGTCGCTGCGGCGCTGCCTGGCTTGGGTGTTTGTAGAAAATTTGACTTCAAATTCCAATCGTCCTGGCATGATTTTCTCCAATGAATAAATTTTGACGAAGAGTAGATATTGCTCACAAATTCATTCTTGTTTCAAGATTTACTGGTTTTTTGTCAAAAATCGTCAATACTTGACTAATACATAGCGGCTTTTACTTGGCTATGTACGCGAAAGTGTCCGCAAGTATCATACCGACGTGTTGTAACCAAGCAGCTACGCGCTATACCTAACTTAAGCTGGTATTTTTAACCTAAATGGAGGAAATAAAAATGCTTACAGCTATTTTATTTATTAGTCTTTTTGTGTTGGTCTTGTTTGCGATGCAACAAGAGGGACATGTCTAGTTTTCACATCAACAACACTTTCAATTATTTTTGCCGCAATTTGAGACTGTACGCCAGGGCAAATTCATATTCAACATAGGATTTGGCTTGGGTGGCAACCGCTTTATTAAACAACTCCAACGCTTTTTGGCGATCGTTTTGCAACAAAAAATATTGCGCCAAATAGTAATACGCTTCGCAGGCGTGCCCAATTTGCATATTGGGCACGCCTTTAGATAACGCGTCAATGACGGCCTCAGCCTCCACTTCGCCTAAATACAGTTTTAGGATCGCTCCGGGCCATTGGTCCAGATTCACTCTGGCGCTGAATTGAGGCACATCACTAACAGCGTCGCGATTGTGATATTTTTCGCTTAAAAACAACCACAACATTCGATAAATGTCATTGGGTTTGAGCCGAAGATACCGTTTAAAGTCAGCCGCAGCATTCTCGTATTTGCCCACTAGAAAATTCAACGTACCGCGGGTGACATA
>JASFLF010000217.1:0-6158 GCA_050118235.1 Gammaproteobacteria bacterium
GCTGGGCGCGTTAATACTCGCACTAAAACCTCTAGTATTTAAATATTTGTTGATTACTTCCGGCGAAGATAAAAAAGTATCGGCGGAAATCGGCGTGCGCTTGGGACAAGGCAGCGAATTTTCGCTAATGATTGCGGTATTGGCGTTAGATATGGCCGTCATCGGCGAACAAGCGGCTTACCTCATTCAAGTAAGCACTTTGCTGACGTTTATGGCCTCTTCCTATTTTATTGTGTTGCGTTATCCAACACCGGTTGCCGTATCGGATAAACTGCGCAGGGATTGAAGACAAATATTATTTACCACGAAGAACACGAAAATTATATTAGGAACCTATGAATAAGTCCATTGCACCAACGCTACCTCTCAATCTGACATTTATTCAGAATTAACCGAATTAGGTATTGAATAAAGTCTTTTTCCTCGTGTTCTTCGTGGCGAATTACAAAATCGGTTTCGAATAAAGATGTTGAGAGGGTTCTAATATTTTAGGCCTGCAACCAACTCCTGCGATACCCAGGTCTTCAACAAGGTGACAGCTCGTAGAGGAATCTGCTCGGCATCGGTAGTACATTCTGAAAGTTGTTCGCACAGCTGCGAAAAATTGGCACCTTGCCGGGCGGCAGCAAACATCAAGGCTTCATCGGAGTCTAGTGTCCGGAATAAGGTTTTTAAGCTTTGCCGCCACACCAGACAGGTTTCCCACTGTGATAATTTTTCCGGTTTTGGCAGCGCCGTGCCTTCTTTGTGCGCTTGCCATATAGGCAAAATATTCCATTGGTATGTAAAGCTATGTACCGAAGGATGGAATGTAAAATCCAGTACCGGCCATTGATCCGGCGGTACCTGCCCGACATCGCTTTCGCTAACCGACGGCTGATTACTGGCGTTAAATGCATCCACCAAAGCCCATTCGAAAACCGCCATCTCCGCCAACCAGGGGCTTCCATTGTATGGCGCAACTTCTTTAATAAATCTCGGTAAATGTTGACCAAACCATCGTAATGAAGCATAAGTTGAAGGATGGTGCCTGATATAGGCCTCACCTAGATCATAAAACGCCTCTTCTCCCAGCAGGGTTTGCAATACCGGATAATCGTTTTCCAGCACTTCGAGCAATCGTGTCACATAGGCATTGGCATAAATACCAAGCCGAAATTCACTGCTCAATTTGTCGTTCACAACGTGCTGCGTGATAGGCGACGCATGGCCAAAAAGATGGTGTTTAAAATTCTGTTGCAGGTTTTTAAGATCCATACTCACGCCGCTTTGCCTAATATAGATTGACCGATAGCCCGCGCTTGATCAAACTCTTGCAGTAATTCGTCGAACGGCGGAAACCGGTCATCGCGTTCGATCATGGTGGAAACCGGGCCAAAACACTTTAAAGCTTCTTCATATAATTGCCAGACGGGATCGACAACCGGGTGGTCATGGGTATCGATAACATAGTCGCCGCAATCGGTATGCCCGGCCAAATGCATTTGCTGTACGCGCTCTTTGGGCATCGCCATTATATAATCCATAGGATCAAAATGGTGATTGCGCGCGCTAACGTAGATATTATTGATATCCAACAACATCAAACAATCGGCTTCTTCCACTACCGCCCGGTAAAATTCCCATTCATTCAATTCGGAGTGCTTGTACGTGACATAACTGGATACATTTTCCAGCAGGATTTGCCGTTGCAGAAAATCTTGTACATGCTTAACGCGGCTTGCCACATGTTTTATCGCCTCTTCGTTGTATGGCAACGGTAATAGATCGTGCAGATTGTGACCGCCCTGGCCGGTCCAGCATAAGTGATCGGAAATCCAGTTCGGTTGAACCCGCTGCGCCAGGCTTTTTAATTGGGCGAGATAGTGTTGATCCAGTGGGTCGGTACCACCAATGGATAGTGACACGCCGTGCATCACCATGGGGTAATGCTCGCGTATGGCGTCGAGGTAATACAGTGGTTTGCCACCATCGACCATATAGTTTTCGGTTAATATTTCGAACCAATCCACGTTGGGTCGATGTTGCAAAATTGTATCGTAGTATTCAGTACGCAAGCCTAGACCAAAACCCAAAAACTCCAAATGGTTCTTATTCCCTAGCGGCTTACCGCTCATATTAGCGTAACTGCTCACACTCTAGCCTCCGATTATGCAATCCACGAAAAAAGACGCACAAAAAGTGAAGGCGGTTGCGTCTTTACTGAGACAAGACGCAATCACCATCACCGACGATTACTTATGACTCCTTAGCTGTACCACCAACTTTTTCACAGGCCTCTTTGGACATCTTTACAAAGCCCTGACCTTTGCAGGAATTTTTTCCTTTACAGGCGTTGTTAGCGGATTTGCAATCGTTGTGGCCTTTGCATTTATTCACGCCATAACAATGCACGTCACTATCAGAACCCGCAGACGCGACCATAGGGGCAACGGAAAATAAGCCCGCAGCGGCTATAGCTAATGCAACACCAGTGGTTTTTTGTACTTTCATGGATTTCCTCCAACAAATATGTCAATAAAGGTTAATACAAACAATAGTAAACAGAACGACTGTTGTTATATTAAAGAACAAATTTATCGCAAAATTATCACGAAACACCGGCTAACAGAATAAGAAACATCAACATGGCTCGTCACGAAATAATTAGCGCACAAATTCTTAGCCAGTGACGCGCGATTTGATAAATTGTTACGGAAGATTAGACGATTTGTCGGAGAAAAGCGAAAAAATCTATAACGATCAATTTTTGATCATGCAGAGCGATACAGTGTGGAGAGCCCCGCTACGCCGATTGTAAAAATGCGTTGCCGATAGGGTGAGGTGCATCCAGCTTATTGCCTTGAGCGTAATCGACCCCGATGTCTTTCAGCTTAAACATGATGGAATCCGATTCCACCAATTCCGCAATGGTTTGCAATCCGGCGATATGGCCGATCTGGTTGATGGCCTCCACAATAGCGCAATCCATGGGATCATGGTCCACGTGGCCGATGAAACCGCCATCGATTTTTACGTAGTCCACCGGCACGGATTTGAGATAGGAAAACGAACTTAATCCGGCGCCGAAATCATCAATGGCAATGCGACACCCGCTTTCGCGAATATTTTTAATGAAGTCGATGGCGGGACCGTATTGCATTAGAGCGGTAGCTTCCTTGACCTCGAAACACACCATCTCACCGGGAATACCATATGAATCCAGCTTATCTTTGACAAAACCATAAAAATCGCCGTCTTGCAATGAGGGACCGGATACACTAAGGAAATACACGCCAAGATCATTGGCCGTGTTGCCTTGTTCCAGCATGTCGGCAAGATATTTAAACGCCGTGTCTATCACCCAACGGTCAATTTTGCCGATCAAATGATAATGTTCCGCAGCCGGCACGAACGCCTCCGGCCCCATTACCGTACCATCCGGATTTTCCAAGCGAATTAAAAATTCGGAGTGTTTGATTTCTTTATCATGAGGCGCCACCGGTAGTATGGCTTGCTCATATAGGCGGAATTGTTTTTTTTCCAAAGCTTGGTTTAAACGGCTTATCCATTGCAGTTCGCCTTTTTTACGCGACAATTCATCGTCTTCACCGGCAAACACTTTAATACGATTGCCGCCTTGATCTTTAGCGAGATAACACGCCATGTCCGCGTTACTCAGCAACTCATCCACACCGCTGGTGTCGGCATTGATCTCGACGAAACCCACGCTTGCAGACACGCTGTATGGGGTATTTTTCCACTCAAAGCGAAAATCGTTGATGACTTTCAAGAGATTATGCGCGACTTGCAGGGCTCGATCCGGCGGGCAGCTTTCCAATAAAATTCCAAATTCATCGCCACCGATACGCGCCAGGCAATCGCTGTCACGCACTTTGTCCTTTAACAATTGCGACAGTTGTTTGAGTAATATATCGCCAGCCACATAACCGCCAGTATCGTTGACGATTCTGAACTGATCCAGATCGATATACAGCAAAGCGTGCGATTGCTGCGCTTGGCGACTCTTTTCTATCGCTAACTGTAGACGCTTTTCCAATTCGTTACGATTGTCCAAACCGGTTAAAGTGTCGTGATACGCCATGTGCGTAATGGTATTTTCCGCCTTGCGTTTGGCGCTGCGCACGCGGGCATCGCTGAGTTCTCTTTCTATGGCGGGAATGAGCCGGGCGAGATTATCTTTCATAATGTAATCCTGGGCGCCGGCTTTCATGTTCGCCACGGCTATGGACTCGGGGATGATTCCGGAAACGATGATTACCGGCACGTCTATACCGGATGCATTCACCGTCTCCAGCACGGTTTCGGAATTAAGCCGGGGCATATTATGATCAGTGATAACCACATCCCATTGCTCCTCGTGCAACGCCTTTTGCAGGGTTTCCGGGGAATCGACGCGATCGAAAAAAGGTGTGTAGCCCCCCTTGCGCAGTTCTCGAATCAGCAGTAGTGCATCGTCTTCCGAGTCTTCGACAATGAGAATTTTTAATGAATCCACCATTATTTCACCCTTTTTAGGCATAGCGTTCGACGCGCATTGCAAAACAATTGCTCGCACTGAAATGCTCATATTGAAGCGTTGATACTGATATGAGTCTGAATTTACACTATAATTCGGTATTTTTAACTAATGATGAAACTAGTATAGTACCAATTAGAGAATTTTTAAGTTAAACCTAGAATAATCAGTTGACCGGTTTGCTGGCATCGCATTCGTCCGTTGAGTGAGTATCAGGCCGCTACACCGATTTGCCGCAAATCGGTGTTCAACTGATTATTGTAGGTTAAATGGTACAGAACTGACTGACGTCATAAATTCGTTGTTGTTCTGGCTAAGCCGTCGCCCAATCAAGCAACTACTATGCCTATTACTGAGTCGCTACTGCCATTATTTCTCGGCATTATCCGTCAGATATTTCGTTGAGATATACGGCTTGGCGGCCCCGATTTTCGTTGACCGTGGCCAACAGCAGCAATCCTGCTATAAAAAATAACGTAGTAGACAATAACGCCGTTCGATGTTGACCGTGAGTGAGATGAGTGATGGCACCGTAAACCAACGGACCAATAATAGCGGCAAGTTTAGTCGCCAATCCCCACAAGCCAAAAAACTCGCCACAGCGTTGCGGAGGTGAAAACAAACCCACGATGGCCCGGCCGGCGCTTTGGCTCGAGCCCAGAGCAACGCCAACAAGATTCGCAACTACCCAAAACCACACACGATCTTCTACGAAATAGGCCAAGGTAGTCGCCGCGCTCCAAATGACTAGGGTAATAATTAGAGTATTCTTGGAGCCAATTCGGTCTTGCACCAACCCGAACACGAAAGCACCGGCAGCAGCGGTGATATTAACCACCAAGATCAAGATGATGTTATCTTGAGTGCCAAATCCCATAACTTCTTGTGCATACACTGCCGCGAGCACCACCACGGTGTTAATACCGCAGTGGTATACCATTAAAGTAATTAAAAATCGAAACAAGTCTTTGTATTGGCGGGCATGCTTTAGGGTGTGTTTTAACCTGATAAAGCCGGCTTGAAAATATTGGACATGGCTGGCATGGGACTGTGCGATGGCACGTTCGCGCAGCCAGATAAAAGTCGGCAGGCTCGCCAACGCGAATGCGCCGGCCACAATCAACATGGTGCCAGGCACATAATATTCGGCTGTATGCCCTTGCGCTTCTGCCCACTGCACATAGACTAAACACAATGCCAGCACCAGCAAACCACCGAAATATCCCAATGTCCAACCGTATGCCGAGATACGACCCATGGTTGCTTGAGGACTGATTTCCGGTAAAAACGCCGCGATGAAGTTCTCGCCGCTGGCAAACATGACATTGGAAAGAATAATTAACGCGACAGCGATCCATACATCACCCGGCCCCACCGTCGCTAACGACGCGGTAAACAAAACACATCCCACAGTGGTCACACCCAAAAACATTTTTTTGCGTGCGCTGAAATCCGCCATAGCGCCAACCACCGGCGCGCTCACTACCACTAACGCATTGGATATTGCAACGGCGATCGTCCATAACAATGTCGCCGTTCCGTTTTCATCACCGTTGGCGGCCACTACCCCCACGAAATATGCGTTGAATATGGTGGTCATCACCACCGTGGTATAACCCGAGTTGGCAAAGTCATACAT
>JASFLF010000218.1:0-6139 GCA_050118235.1 Gammaproteobacteria bacterium
GATCGGTTCGCCCCTGCCATAAAAGCGCGGACATTCCCCTAACCATCAAAGCCATGCAATTGGCCAGCAAAGTTGATACTATTGTCATCATGTCCGGCGACTCGGACTATATTGAACTGGTCCGGCATTTGAAAACCGAAGGTGTGCGGGTGGAAATCGCAGCCGTTCTTAAAACCACCTCCAATTTGCTCAAAGAAGAAGCGGACTATTTTCATGAGATAACCGAAACGGATTGGTTTACGCTCACACCGAAAAAACCCCAAAGAAAGCGTAGTACAAAAAGGTAAAAATCGCTTTTGTCACGCGATGAACAACGATACCCCACCGCGAGCACAGCAAGACAACACGGAAAACAAGATTGTCGTTGCTGTAGGTTTGAAAAAACAGTACGGCCAATATACCGCCGTCAATGGCATTGATTTCAACGTCTCTCGGGGAAGGTGTTTTGGTTTTCTCGGCCCAAATGGCGCCGGAAAAACCACCACACTACGCATGATACTTGGTGTAACGCCTAAATCCGCCGGCAACCTCAGCGTGTTTGGAATGTCTGTACCGGAATGTTCCCGGGAGATCCGCGCCCGCATCGGTGTGGTGCCGCAAGCGGACAACCTCGATCCCGATTTTACCGTTGCGGAAAATCTGCAAGTGTATGCTTCGTATTTCGGTTCAGGCCGGCGATTTAATAAACAATCGATAGAACGCCTGTTGAAGTTCGCCTCCCTCGAGGAGCGCGCCAAAGCGAAAACCGATACCTTGTCCGGCGGCATGAAGCGGCGTCTTACCATAGCAAGGGCGCTCATCAATAATCCACAAATGATCATATTGGACGAACCCACCACTGGCCTGGACCCACAAGCCCGCCATATTATTTGGTCGCGATTGGAGGAATTAAAACAACAAGGCGTTACCTCGTTGTTGACTACTCATTATATGGAAGAAGCCGAGCGTTTGTGCGATGAGTTAGTGATCATGGATCACGGTGACATTTTGGACTACGGCTCACCCAGCGAATTGATCGCCCGCCACGTAGAGCGGGATGTCATTGAAATTCGCGGCCACAATACCAAGGAGTTCCGTCTTGCGGAACAAAATAACTGCCGCCTGGAACCCATGGGAACCAGTTTGTATTGTTACACCAATGAGCCGTCCTACATATTACAACAAATCCAGAACAATCATGGTTTGACGTATTTGCACAGACCGGCGGATTTGGAAGACGTGTTTCTCAAGTTGACCGGCCGGGAACTGCGCGACTGATGAGCAATTGGCAACTGCCCTGGGCAAGACGAGGCGCCATTGCCATTTGGCAACGCAACCTATTAGTTTGGCGCAAATTGATTGGCCCCGCCATGTTGATGAATTTCGGCGAACCTACGTTGTATTTATTAGGCTTGGGTTATGGACTGGGATTCTTTATCGGCGAAATGGCCAACATGCCTTATTTGACATTTCTGGCATCGGGCATTCTCGCTTCATCGGCTATGACCACCGCCTCTTTCGAAGGCATGTATTCGGTCTATACCCGTATGGTCACCCAAAATACCTATGAAGCCATCATGGCCACGCCACTGGAAATCGACGATATCCTCGCTGGAGAAATGCTGTGGTGTGCCACCAAGAGTGTGATCAGTGCGGTGAGTATTTTAATCGTGGCCGCGTTACTGGGCGTGGTAGAGAGTTGGAACGCGTTATGGATAATTCCGGTGGTGTTTTTAACCGGCCTCTGCTTCGCCGGCCCGGCAATTATGATGGCGGCGTTGGCGTCCAATTACGACTTTTTTAATTATTATTTTGTGTTGGCCGTTACTCCCATGTTTATGGTTTGTGGCGTGTTTTATCCCATCTCCACTTTACCGGACATTTTACACACTGCCGTGCAATTTTTACCGTTAACCCATGCCGTCGCCCTCACCCGGCCTTTGGTTTCCGGCCAGGCGCTCAGTGATGTACCGTTGCATCTATTGGTATTGTTGATTTACGCTGTAGTGGCCTTTTATTTCGCGGTGGTATTGGTGCGCAGACGTCTGCTGGTTTGACCACTAAAAATTCGTGTTTCGCCTGCAAAAGTACCCACATGGAATTTCATTACGTAGTACACGAACCCGGTATGGACTCCAGAACTTGCGCTATATAAACATGCCAACAATACAACCCGTCATCACAGTCGCCAACGTGCCCGCCACTATTGATTTAATGCCCAATTTAACCAATTCTGTTCGCCGACCCGGTGCCATGGTAATGAGTCTGACCAACATAATATCTAAGCTGTCGAATTAGGCAAAACCGCACATGGCATATACCATTATGAAACGGCTGAGCTCGCTTAAAGCCTCCGCAGGTAATATGGACAGCTCAATATAAGCAATAAATTCGTTGAGTACGGTTTTTATGCCCATTAGAGAGCCCGCCGAAAACGCCTCAGCCCATGGAATACCCATAAGCCACACCAGCGGCGCCATGATATAACCCCGCAACAGCTGCACGAGAATAACAAGAAGACAAAGCGCTGACGACTAATTCCAAAGGCAAGCCTGAAACGCGAGAATAAAGCTTAACCCAATCTCCTTAACAAAGGGCGCAAAGCCGCAATGGCCGCTGAGATTTGTTGCAAATTGGGTTTTCACACTCACCAAATGGGTGAGCACGAGCATCATACGTTAAATCATGATTTCAATCAGTTACGTAGCATCTAACCGGTCAACTGATTTTTTTAGGGTTATTAATCCTCAGACAAAAAAAAGGGCTCAACAGGGGTTGGGCCCTTAATTAATATTTTTAAGAGAAAGAAACTTAAGCGGCTTGTTTCGCTGCAGACCGGGCTTTGGCCTTCATGAGTTCCACAATGGCGTACACCCCAACGTGGCGATTGGGGGACAAATGTTCTCCCAGTTGTAACTTGTCGAACACTTCGTCTAATTCCAGGGTTTGGATTTCGTCTGCGGTTTTACCGGAAGACAGCTTGATAAGCAGCGCCAAGACGCCTTTAATGATCGCGGTGTCGCAATCACCGGTGAAGTATACAAGATGCTCATTGTCCGGCTCGCAGTGAGCTGCCACCCAGACCTGGCTCATACACCCTTTGACGCGATTGTCTTCAATGCGGTCTTTATCGGCTATGGGTTCCATTTGCTCGCCCAATTCGATCAAGTATTGATATCGTTGGTCCCAATCACCCAACAAGTCGAATATGTCTACGATGTCATCCAGTTCTTTCATGAACGCTAGCTTTATTTTTTCATTGCGGCTATTTTACACTAAAGGATTCACCGCACCCACACATATCTTTCACGTTAGGGTTAATGAACTCGAAGCCTTCATTCAAAATATTGTTCTTTACATAGTCGACGGTCATGCCATCCAGGTTTGTCATGCTTTGTTTATCCACAACAATTTTTACACCGTGGCTTTCGAACACCAGATCATCGCTTTCATTGATTTCATCGGCATAGTCGACCACGTAAGAGAAACCACTGCAACCGCTTGCTTTGGTACCCAAACGTAAACCCATTCCATGACCACGACTGTCGAGCATGGTTTGCACGTGTTTAGCGGCGCTTTCTGTTAATGTTACTGGCATAATGAACTCCATAAATTGAATCATTTTACAACATGTCCAACAATAGCTTGGCTTCTTCCGACATACGCTCCATAGTCCAAGGCGGATCAAAAACCAAATCCACCTTAACCTCGTTGACTTCATCGATTTGTCGAACCACTGTAGCCACTTGGCCCGGCAAGATATCGGCCACCGGACAAGCTGGCGCTGTCAAGGTCATGTCGATATGAACATCGTTGTCATCGTTGATTTCAATTTTGTAAATCAACCCTAAATCGTAAATGTTGACCGGAATTTCGGGGTCATAAACGGTTTTTACCGCCGCGATGATTTTGTCTTGTAATGTGGTCATGTCGGCAAAATTCAATCCTGAACTATTGTTGGGCAGGGGCTCTAAATGCACAATTTTGTTCATCCGTCTAAACTCTCACTCGAACTTTATAATTCTATCGTTGCTGCCGGCAAATTGCGCAAACTTTCACTCAGCGCCTCTTCGGCTCGAGTTCGCAATTCCCCTACGCTACATTGTTCCAATACCGCTTGCGCAAAACCGACACATAACATCTTTTTCGCTTCCGTTTCGCTGATTCCACGGGAACGCAAATAAAATAATTGCTCGGGCTCCAGCTGACCTACTGTGGTACCGTGACTGCATTTCACATCATCGGCATAAATCAATAACTGCGGTTTGGTGTCCACTTCCGCGCTGCGCGACAACATAAGGTTGGCATTGTGCAAATGGGCTTCCGTTTTTTGGGCTTGTTCGGCCACATTGATCAAACCATCGAACACACCCCGGCCGGCTCCCAACAATATACCTCTGAAATCCTGTTCACTGGAGCACTTCGGCACAGCGTGATTGACATTCAAATGAATATCAGCCAGTTGTTTGTCCTTGACCAGATATAACCCATCCAACCGGTTTTGTGCCTGTTCGCCTTGAAAATCCACATTATAGTCAGTGCGTGACCACTTGCCACCCAAGACAATGGTATTGCCTTTGTATTGGCTTTGCGCTTCGTGATGTACAAACAAAGTGCTAATGTGGTATGCGGCCAGGCTTTCTTCCTGCAAACGGTAGTGTTCCAGCTTCGCTTCGGTGTTTAACACAATCTCACTCAAGCCATTGGTAAAATAGGTATTGTCGTGCTCACCCACATAGCGTTCAATAAGAGTCGCACTGGCACCGGCTTCCAACCAGACCAGATTTCGCGGCGATATGACGTAGGCGTGAGAGCCCTCAGCGGGTTGAGAGCCCTCAGCGGCTTGAGAGCCTTCAGCGGGTTGAGAGCCTTCAGCGGGTTGAGAGCCTTCAGCGGAAGCCTGGGAGCCCACAGCGAAGGTTTGAGAGTCCTCGCTGGTCAAATAAATGACTTCAACGGGCTCCGCCAGTTCGACATTCTCTTCCACATAAAACACCATGCCGTCATGAAACAATACGGTGTTAAGATCGTTAAAAACGTGAAAATTCCCTGTGGGGCTTTTCTCCAGGATTTTTTGCAGCAAATCACCGCGTTCCGCCATGGCTTGTTGCACACTGGCGATGTATACCCCCTTAGGTAAATCCCGCAGACGCGACAATTGCTCGGAATATTTTCCATTGATAAAGACAATGCGCCGGTTTTGCGACCCCACCAATGCCGCGGTGTCGGCGAGCGTTGCGGCTTTGTCCTGCGCAGGCGGCACGAAATCTTTGTTAAGCAGTGAATCCACATTGGTATAGCGCCACAGTTCGCTTTTGCGGGTGGGAAATCCCGCTTTGAGAAAACGTTGCGCGGCTTGTTGTCGCCGAGACTGCAACCACGGTAATTGCGCGCCCGGCAACCGGCCTTGCTGACTTTCGATCAACTGCTGATATTTTTCCAATGTCGTGGTCACTGCGTTCATGCCGCGGCCTCTTTTTCCAGCCAGCCGTAGCCTTTTTCTTCCAGTTCAGCGACCAACGATTTGTCTCCGGAGCGCACGATGCGGCCACCGGCCAGTACATGCACAAAATCAGGCTCGATGTAATCCAACAAGCGCTGGTAATGGGTGACCACAATCATAGCCCTATCCGGGCTGCGCAAGCCATTTACGCCGTTGGCCACTATACGCATGGCGTCGATGTCCAGTCCGGAGTCGGTTTCATCCAAAACCGCCAACGTTGGCTCCAACATGGCCATTTGCAGAATTTCGTTGCGCTTTTTTTCGCCACCGGAAAACCCCGCATTGACCGAACGTTTTAAGAACTTTTCATCCATATCCACTAATTTGATTTTTTCGCGCACCAGTTTCAAGAAGCTCACGGCATCCAATTCCGGTTCACCGCGGGCTACGCGATTGGCGTTTAAGGCGGAGCGCAGAAAATTGGTGTTGTTGACCCCCGGCAGTTCCACCGGATATTGCATGGCCAGAAATAAGCCTCTATGGGCGCGCTCTTCAATCTCTAATTCGAAAATGTCTTCACCGGCGAATAGAATCTTGCCGTCGGTGACTTCATAACCTTCCCGGCCAGCAAGCACATTAGCTAAGGTGCTTTTACCGGCACCATTGGGTCCCATGATGGCATGGACTTCGCCCGCTTTGATCTCCAGGTCCAATCCC
>JASFLF010000219.1:0-6116 GCA_050118235.1 Gammaproteobacteria bacterium
CGATTACTGACAATGATTTGTCCGATGCCGGTAACAGCGGCGGAACCCCACCGCCCGCCACTGGTGGTGACAGCGGCGGAGGTCAAACGGGCGGTGATGGCAGCGGTGGAGGTGATACAGGCGGAGGTGGCGGCGGCGGTTCTCTAGCCTGGTGGATGTTGGTGTTGTTGTTGGCGGAAAAGTTTAGGCTCAACGGGACGAAACGTCGATTGGATTAGTGCCTGTTGTTTTCCACTCACCCTCGACTTTGGCATCCTGCATCTCTCTACCGACTACATCCCTGTAGTCGTAACCCACTACCCCATGGAGGGTGTCGAGGTCAGGCTTTTATTGTTGTGTTGTATTAATATAAACAAACAATATTTTCATAATACAATAATACAAGCCTGCTTCTTATAGAACTTAATGAAGCATTGAAGTCCTTAAAACGATGCGTTCGTGTCAAAAAATTAGCTTGATTTTGTGGGGATCCCTCAGGTAGCGTCCCCTTTTTCCGGAGATGAGGTTTAGAACCATACGGGGCGAATTCCGCTCTGTCTGTCGAGACCTATACTGATCAGGTTCGGCTGCCTCCTGAGTCCATTCTTCCCTTTTGCCAGACCGGATCGTCTATTGCCAAGGGTCCAGGTTACGGATTTTGTTAACCCAAGTTTTTAAACCCTCAGCGACGGTCTCCCGCCGGATCTCATAGTTTCGCCGGACTGCTTCTTCCACGGTCATCGGTACGTCCATCCGGTATGGCGCGATGGGGAAGGATGCTAGGTTGGGCCACTCAAGCTTGCTCTTGAAGGCACTCTCCAGTTCCTCGTCGGTCCATGCGACATGCTTCCATTCCGATACCGTGTGGTCGCGCACTTTCTTCCTTGGCAGAGCTGACTTGAGTTCACTGACTAGCAGAGCCCGAACGATCTCTTTGTCCCTCGGCTCGGTGTACTTCGCCTCCTGGAAGACCGGCAGGATCCGGTTGACGCTCTCGATGATCTGCTCGTTGACAAAATTATGTTGCTGGGATTCGGTGCGGTCGTTGAACAAGTCTATCGCGATTGGCGCGTTAGTCTGGACCCATTCGCGGAGCGCCACAAAGTCCGAGTTTGCGATCTCGTCGCAGACGATGGAACCGTTCAAAGACGAAACGATGTACTCGTAGATGCACCATCCTCTCTGTAAGTAGTCAGGCGAATAGAGAACGACGACACACTCGATAAGCTCGCTCATGTGGTCGAATATCTGATCGAGATTGGCATCGTCCGCGACAGACCTAGGCGCCTGTGGAAAGGAGCAGTAGTCATAGATCAGCCAGCAATCGTTAAGCGCACGAAGTTTCTTGAGCTGGTTGCCCTCGCGATCGGGATGCTCTTTGGATTCCCAACGGTGGGAGACAAACAAAACCGGATGGAGGAACTTGCTGTCGACGACCTCCGCAAGAATCCGGCGCTCCAGCTCAGAGGTCGAGGACAGTGTCTCCTTGAGCTCTTTGATCTCCTCTTCGTGACAGATCCTAGACGGGCAGAGGTACTTCACCCGCTCTGTTTTCTCAGACTGGCCCCGCATGACCGTCACGACGTCGCCCTGGACGGTGCCCGACTCGGCATCGATCTTAGTGCCGGGCAGCCTCTCGCGAGTAAGCTTAAGCTCGTGCTTCAAGGGGGGGCAGGAACTAGGTACTTTAAATGTGACCGTGTCGTACTCGACCATCCCATCGTGGTCAATTTCAGCGAGTCGCTCCTCGGCGTCGATGAGGTGTTTAACAGATGGGCGCAGTCTATTTATACGGGCCGCACCGGCACGGTACTCCTGATACGTCGTGCCGTTGTAGTCCTGATATCGCTCAAATCGTTCTAGGTCATCAAGCTCGGAAGCGTGAATCAGCTTGACGGCGCGAAGAGTTGCCTCGTCCACAACCTGGTCTCCTACCCCTTCTTCCCGGCCGTACAGAATCTGGAAAACGCCTTCGACGAGTTTCTCCGCATTATCCCCGAACAGATCGAACAGCGGCGCCCCACGTTCGCCCGAAGGGGTGACTTTCTGGAGCAACAGCTTACCACGTCTGACAACATCCTTGACTGATCTCTTTACTTGTGGAAAGGAGGAGTAGTCATAGATCAGCCAGCAATCATTGAGAGCACGAAGTTTCTTGAGCTGGCGGCTAGCAGGATCGGGGTGCTCTTTGGATTCCCAGCGGTGGGAGACAAACAACACCGGGTGGAGGAACTTGCTGTCGACGACCTCCGCGAGAATTCGACGCTCCAGCTCGGAGGCCGAGGACAGTGTCGCCTCCTCAGCGCCAATGAGGTGCTTGACGGATGATCGCAGCCTCTCTATGCGCTCCGTGCCAGCGCGGTACTCCTGGTACGTCGTACCGTTGTAGTCCTGATAGCTCTCAAATCGGTCGAGGTCTTCCAGCTCGGAAGTGTGAATCAGCTTGATGGCGCCAAGATTCGTCTTGGCAGCCCCCTCGTCTCCCACACCGGCTTCCAAGCGTTTCTCCACATCGTTCCAGGTCAGCTGCTCACCGACCGATTCGAGGCCTTTAGGTATTAGACCGAAAGCCTCGTCCCCGCGGCCGTCATCCCTGCATCGCTTGCACCTTGCGCGACCGAGAACGCGTTTCGTGAGAGTGTGGAATAGTTCGAGAAGACTAAATAACATCGACGGAACAAATTGGATCAGAGAACAATGCTGGCTAAGATTACAAACAATTGTTCTACAACCCCAATTTCCCCCTCTGTAAATATATTTCCAATTACGTACGCCGAATGGTTCTAAAACTCATCTCCAAACCGCTGCGCGATAATAGTACTTGAGCATACCTCCCAAGCGCTCACGGCATTAAATCAGTTTCTGCACATTGATGCTGGCCAAAGTTATTAATAGTATTAATAGTATTAGTAGTAGTATTAGGGTCAAGTATTAGCACAAGTATAAGGGTCAAAGTATAAGGGTCGACTTACCTAGCCTTAAGCCTGACTTTCTCTTTTCTTTGGCCTCCCCCTTGATTTTGGGCTGGTTCGCCTGCCAGATAATCTTTCCACTCGTTTCTTGAACTTCTCTGAGCCCAGCACCCAAGCTTTGCTGGTTGCAGTTCGAATAGATTCTAGTTCGAGCTGGCTTAATCATTCACTAAATAATGTGGCATACACTGCTTGACGACCCTTCCCCGCCTAACTTAACGACAAGTATAGATCATGCGGGGTGATCAATGAATCAGCCTTCCCGTTTGCATTGTGGTGGTAACTTGACCGAGGATAGTTTTTTTGGATGCCTTACCATTTTAGCACGAACCGGGTTAAGCTAAATGTAACGCATACAAGTGAACAAATATTGATCGCTATCTATCAGTGTTGCTCGGTATCGTCCCTCCCATAAAGTACCCGTTCTTCCGTAAGTAGAATTAAAATATTGTACATAGCGACGTCCCAACGACTGTAGCGTTTTTAGAAAGCTCTGCTCATCCATGGGTGAAACTAACAAATGTACATGATTAGTCATTAGTACATAAGCATGTATTTTTAAGCTAAACTGTTCTACTGTTTCCGCTAGACACTCCAAATAAAACAGATAGTCACCTTCATTGGCGAAGATAATGTCTTTATTGTTTCCACGCTGAATGATATGTTGCGGCTGGTCTTTTACGAAAAATCGAAATAAGCGAGCCAATACACCACTCTATAGCTATGTTGAAATTGCCGAGTTTTATAGCGAATGTTAATATTTTAATCGTGTCTGACCCCTTTTTTTAACCCCCTTTTTTTCTTTTTACCTATAGGATTTTAATTGCACTTTGTACTTGAATTCGCGATGGTATGCACATGATTAGACATACAGGAGAAAGCAGCTAATTTAATAGCAAACATATTGGTAAATTGTTTCAAACGATACACTATTTATTGTCTTCTGTGTCTTCTGTGATCGTAATTCTTTTGAGTGTAGCGATTCTCGCCACACAGAAAAGCGCGTCGCAGTGCCCGCCCCACGAAGGACTTTGGGTATGCAACGGCTAACACAATGGTAGCAAGGCGTTGACTCTAGTGAAGTCATTTCCCGGCGCGCTCGAGTTATCCTGCCCCCCATTGCCTGAAAAAAAATAACAGTAGAACGTACCATTTGACCGTATCTATTATCAAGGTGAATATTCACGTTTTAGGGGGGTTAGGTGGGAGTTCCGGAATTTTGGCGGTACATAGCCTGTCTATTTGTTTTTGAGCCAACAACATCACAGACTGTAGTATTGTATTTCTAAAAAAGATGGCGTATGGTCCTTGCCTCAATAAATAACGTTTTGTCTTCAACAAACGAATAAGCAGAGGAAGCTTAACAATATGTTGTGAATAAATTTTAACAGGTTGGTGTGCACAGAAGATATCAAGGTGTAATTCCAATCCATACGCAGGGACGGCAAACCAGCCAACAACCATCGTTACGGCCTGCCAATAATTGACAAAATCTTATAGCGACTAAATAGATGCGCCAACAGTTGTTGGATTATTCAATCATCAAAAATAGCCTTGTATACACGTTTTTTGTTGAATAAATGGATTTCATGAGAAAAATGCGGTTACGTATACGCCTAAATAAACGATGTAAATAGATGATTCGTTGGTAAGTCTCCATCCATATATGCGACATTATACACATAGCCAGGATGTAGCCATAGGGCGTAAACAGCGCGGCGGAATTCGGGAGATCGAAGCCACAGCGCCCGCGTTTTCCCGGATTCCGTTACACTCCATTCGGGCTACATTTCGAAATTTTAGATTTTATGGATGAGCACTAGTTATATCTTTTTCGAAAAAAAGCATAGGGTTACAACGTATTTAGTGCGGAGCAAAGTGAATGAATGACTTCGTATGACCGAATAGATACGAATTAGTAACTGCCTTTCGTTCAACTCAAACAACCAAGGAGGGAGGCTTAAAAAAACATAATCCATTTGAAACACGTAATTACTAGTCATCGGATGTACATAACTTAAGCACAATATGGTGCTTTAAAAAAATAAGGAGATCATTTGATGTTGAATACAATAAAAACGAAAATCGATGAAAGAAAGTCAAAATGGGGGCCCCCTAACCGTCTCAGTAAAGTAATTCTTGGTAAGTTTATTGTAGTATTTACCATGCTGTATTCGAGTATTGCTTCTGCTTTTGTTTGGGTTGATATAAATGATCCGGCAGAAGCCACACGTACGTCAGGGGCTTTAGTGGAATATGTTGTTACTGGCATAGCGGATCCAACAGGCGGTACTGGACCCCATGGATGGTTTCTAGAGGTTCCTGATAACGCCAAGAATTTGCGAATCCGCACCAGCGGAGGAACTGGAGATGTATATCTTGGCGTATATGAGTGGGATACCGTCAATTACAGATTTAATGTTACTTGGGGATATACGATAGGCACCAACAACGAGGAAGTGTTTTATCCCACAATAGTCGATCGGCCAACCTACCCTGACTACTACATCAGCGTTGGTGGACTCGGTACCCCTTACGCGGGTGTAACCTTATATGTAAGCTACGATCCAAATATACCCGTGACGGACCCCGGGGCGGAAATCCCACCAGACGCCGATGGATTTTTACAATTTCTAAATAAGGACGCGCCTCGTAACAACGAAGGTGTGGCGGAAGGTGAAGCGTACTACGATGCCATAGACCCAAATAGAAGACGTCGCACATTACGTGACTTTAAAGCTTTTAACGATTTAGATGATTCGGAGGTTGCTGTATACGTGAACGACGCCGATTTGGGATTCGGCCGTCGCATGTATGTGTCTAAAAATCCGGATGGAAGTATCGCATCCTGTGTTGAGAATTTCGCGCCGCTCAATCCGGACGGTTCTCCAAATGTCGACGCAGCGGCGCAAGAAAAGCTGGATTTGGCGAAAGCAGGTCGAATTGAGGATATAGTCGCGACAGTGTGTATGGAGTATTCCGGAACACCGAATACAACAGCAACCGGGCCTGGAAACAATGTCAAACTTGCGGGCAGGAAATATGTGAAATTTTTTGCATACAAAGGGGGTCGGCTAGCCAATGGCGTGCCTAACGACGGTTACCTGACCCAGGCCGACCTTGACGGTCGCGGCGCTAAGACACAACCCGGCTTGTGCAACACCT
>JASFLF010000220.1:0-6114 GCA_050118235.1 Gammaproteobacteria bacterium
CACAAAAAAGCCTAACCCGAACACACCGTACACAATAGACGGCACCCCTGCCAGATTGTTCACCGCGATGCGAATAATACGGGTTATCAATCCTTGTTTGGCGTACTCACGCAAATAAACTGCGGCAATGACGCCAAACGGCGTCACTACAATGGACATAATGAGAACCATCATCACGGTACCGAAAATCGCCGGAAAAATACCCCCTTCGGTATTGGCTTCGCGCGGCTCGTCGCTTAGAAACTCCCACAATTTGGCGATGTAAAATCCAATCTTATCCAGCAGCGACATATTATTGGGTTGGTATACCCGCACAATTTTTGCCAATGGGATTTCAACGGTTTTACCGCTGGCCACTTGCGCGCTCACACTGTCTCTATTGATATCTTGATACAGCTGTTTTAATCGCTGTTGGTAACTCTGATAGCGAACCTCAAGCGCTTTCTTTTCCGCATCCAGTTCGGCACTCGCTTGTTCGGTCAATCGCTGGTTTAATTCCAGGCCGCGTTTTTTCAAACGCAACCGTTCCAAGGCATAGTTGATACCCCCGATTTCATCTTTTTCGATATATTTTATTTCAGCGAATATACCTAGCGCACGGCTTAATCGTTTTGTTAACTGGTTCCATGCTTCCGCACCATCCGCCACTACCGAACCGTTTTCCTTAATGCCGGTTACATAACCGTAAAAATTACCCCACTCGCGCCTTTCCATAGCGACGACGTGTTGCGGCGTGCTGCGCTCGACAATACGGGTGTCGATCAGGCGGACGAAATCCACCCCTGTGACATCGCGGTTACCGGTTTTTATGAGATAACGCGTAACCACATCTTGAGGTGTATCCAGCTCAATGCCAGCCTCGCGCAGGCGTTTTACCGTAACCTCTTCCGAGTCGGCAATTTCGCCGACAAGAGTGGATTGTTCACCATTAGCGTTTATTGTTTTGAACTGGTGAACCGTACTGGGCCAAAAATGGCCCAGTCCCCGTAACGCTATCAACAGTAATAAGCCAAACACTAAAATAACGCTGGCACTTACCGCGCCGGCATTGAGCCACACCCATGGCGATCCGGATTCAACCCACTTTCTTACCATAAAGAAGTATCATAAAAGTTAATCATAAGGAACTGTATCGTTGCCGCAGCCGTTGACGCACAATCTCCGCAGCGGTATTGAACAAAAAAGTAAACATAAATAACACCAGCGCCGCCAGAAACAACACCCGATAATGGGTACTGTTAACTTCGCTTTCGGGCATTTCCACGGCGATATTGGCCGATAATGTGCGCATGCCTTGGAATATGCTCATATCCATGATCGGCGTGTTGCCCGTGGCCATCAATACGATCATGGTTTCACCCACCGCGCGCCCAAAACCGATCATGACCGCGGAGAATATCCCCGGACTTGCGGTCAGCAATACCACCCTAACCATGGTCTGCCACGGCGTGGCACCCAAGGCAAGTGAACCAAAAGTGAGATGCTTGGGCACGCTAAAGATGGCATCTTCGGCAATGGAAAATATGGTGGGGATGACGGCAAAGCCCATCGCCAGACCGACAATAATGGAATTGCGCTGATCAAAGTTCACACCCATTTCGCTCGTTAGCCACACCCGCATGTCGCCGCCGAACAACCACACCTCAATGGGATGGCTTAAACTGAAACTGATCCAGC
Source organism: Gammaproteobacteria bacterium (assembly GCA_050118235.1). Lineage (GTDB taxonomy): Bacteria > Pseudomonadota > Gammaproteobacteria > SZUA-152 > SZUA-152 > JAJDNG01. The sequence continues at coordinate 1,678 of JASFLF010000220.1, forward strand.
CGAGAATGAGTATAACGGGAATCAACAACGCCGCATCCCAGCCTTCAGGGATTGTATGCTTGATGCCCTCCGGCAGATGACTCCATGCAAACGCGAAAGCCACTACACCCAAGGGCAAAATCAAAAGCAGCGTAAAAACGCCCGGCAAGCTGCTTTCCACCAGCGGTGCCAACCACAAGCCGGCCAGGAAACCCAGAATGACAGTAGGCAGCGCTTCCATGATTTCGATGCTGGGTTTTACCAGGCGGCGCATTCTTGGAGCCATAAAATACGCCGTATATATGGCCCCCATAATCGCCAGCGGAATGGCAAATATCATGGCGTAAAATGCCGCCTTCAATGTACCAAACACCAGGGGCGTTAAACTGAATTTAGGTTCGAAGTCGTTATTGGCTGCAGAAGATTGCCAGATATAGGCCGGCTCCTTATAACTTTCGTACCAGACCTTGCCCCATAACGCACTCCAGGAAACCTCGGGATGCTCGTTGTGAATGCGCAGAAAATAAATTTGTTGCGCGTCGTCTTCTAGTAACGCGGCATTGGCGCGCGGCGATAACGCAACAGCGACTGGTTTGCCGGCCGTGATCTTTTCATTAAGTAACGTTCTGTGCGACGTGCTGTGATAAATACCGATATTCCCCGCCTCATCGGCGGCCAGGAAACCTTTTCGGTTCTGCTCAGCGGCAATGTTGTGTATTGATCCCAGAGTGGTGTTGAATTGCCGGATCTTGGTCAACGCCGAGGTGTTGTTACTGTCGCGCACGGAAGTCCACTGCGACAATCTGCCGCTGGAATCTCCCACCAGCAAGGACAGATCGCCGGTAAGAAATTGTACCTTGCTCAATCGGGCACCCGGCTCGAGCACATGTATTTGCTCGATCAACTGCGGGGCGAGTTTGTCGCTGATATCAAAGTGTGCTAACTGCCCGTCGTTACTGGTGATGTATAAATTGCGCTGCTCTTTGTCGATCAATAAGTCGTGAACATCCTGGAGTTGAAACGGCAATTGCGTTTGGGAACGTTCAAAACTGGTTTCATCATCCAGTAACGATTGCTCTTTACTAAAATAGGTAAGAACAAAACGCTCATCGGCCGTTTTAGCGACAAATATCACACCGGAATCATTTTCCTGGACCGCGAGGAAGTCCAGCGCCTGACCTTGATCATCGACCTGCACTGGTTCTTCACCCATTGGGTATTGGACTTCAGGGGTAATTACTCTCACATCATTGGGATAACTGGTTTGGTAGTAATGCTTGAGCAACTTGGCGCGCCCATCACTTAAGCCGTAAGCGACAACACCGAATGCAGGATCAGCGCTGGCAAAACTCACAATGTGGCTTGGTTCGGGAATATCCATTGGCTGGGACTTGACGGTCGAACCCGAGGCGGTATCAAAAAAGATCACATCACCGGCGTCGGTAAACCGGGCTCCGATTTCGTTTTGTTCTTCCAGCGCCAAATATAAACTCTTGCCTTGATCGCTCTGCGGGCTGGCGTACCGCGCTTGGATAGTCACACTGGCAGGTAAAAACAGCGGAAAAACCACATACAATAAATAGAAAAATATCAGCACAATAGCGACAATAACCCCGATCCCTCCCACAGCCACGCCGTATCGCGCCGCATAATCTTTAAACGTGCGCCAACGATATAGGCTCTGCGATGCGAGTTGTAGGTTATAGTCGGTCATACAAAACAGGGTTGAGTTCGAGTACTTGTCTATTTGGATTCATTTTTTATTTTGTGTCGTTATTTTCTTCCCATCCACCGCTGATCCGCCGTATTTGGTTGTTTCCGTAAATTCTCCCTACAGGTCGAGAGTTTACCAGATAATACCTATTTTATTGCGGCACTCGCGACAAGCGCACAAAATCGGCGGCTCTGTTATTCGGCATACTGTTTATGGGGAAATGGCACCCTTACGGTGCCGAGCATCATAAAATAAAAGCCCTACGAATAATAGGCGCAACGCAATGAAAAAGGCCCCTCCGGGGCCTTTTTAAAACAATGTGGCGCTCAACCTTATTCGATACTGGCCAGGGATTTTTGGACGACTTTCATGGGCAGCGGGATGTAACCGTCTTTCACCACGACTTGCTGGCCTTTTTGGGAGAGCACCATTTTTAAGAATTCCCGCTCTAAAGGCGACAACGGCTTATTGGGGTGTTTGTTGACATAAATGTATAGAAATCGGGCCAGGGGATACTTGCCGCTGATGGCGTTTTCCGTGTTGGCTTCCACGGGCTTTCCGCCTTTTTTCTTCGCCAGAGGTAACGCGCGAACACTCGAGGTTTTATAACCAATTCCGGAGTAACCGATTCCATTGATGGATGAAGATACCGACTGCACTACCGAGGCTGAACCGGGTTGTTCGTTGACACTGTTTTTATAGTCACCTTTGCACAAGGCTTTCGACTTGAAATAGCCATAAGTACCGGAAACCGAATTGCGGCCATATAATTGAATAGTGCGGTCTTGCCAGGCCCCGCTCAGCCCCAGATCACCCCAAGTTTTGATATCGGAACCGTGGCCGCATTTATGGGTGGAGGAAAATACCGCATCAACCTCCGGGATGGACAGGCTTTTAATGGGGTTGTCTTTATTGACATAAACCGCTAAGGCATCGATGGCCACGGGTACGGCGGTGGGTTTGTAGCCGTAGCGTTTTTCAAACGCTTCGATCTCCTTATCTTTCATTTTGCGACTCATGGGACCAAGATTGGAAGTAGCCTCGGTCAACGCCGGCGGCGCCGTCGACGAACCGGCGGCCTGGATTTGGATATTGACATTGGGATAAAACCGTTTGAATTCCTCGGCCCACAGCGTCATTAGATTGGCCAAGGTGTCGGATCCCACGCTGGACAAATTACCGGACACGCCGCTGGCAACGCTGTATTTGGGAATGTTCGGATCGACAGAAGAATCCGCTGAAACGTTACCGATAATGAGTGTATTGATGATCATCAAGACCAAGGTGATTTTTTTCATAAGACTCTCCAATGCATTTTTATTTGTTTCCGCTTTCTGACTATTTGTATTGCTTGAGCACGGCCGTGCTCTCGGGCGGCTCGCAGCCAAAACCTAAGAAGCCTTTTGCTCCACGGATTGCCGTTTTAACATGATTCTGTGGTTGGGGAAACAACATTTGAAGTTACTGCCTTCGCCAGGCTCGCTTTGCACATGCAGCGTTGCATCGTGACGATTCAACACATGTTTTACAATCGCCAACCCCAAACCGGTGCCGCCCTGCTCCCTTGAACGGCCGGCGTCGACACGATAGAAGCGTTCCGTCAGCCGAGGGATGTGGCTTTTGGCAATGCCCACGCCCGAATCCTGCACCTCACAAAAAGCACCATTTTCGTTATTGTACCAGCGAATAGTAATCTCACCGCCGTCCGGGGTGTATTTTACCGCATTACTGATTAAGTTAGAGAACGCGCTATGCAATTCTTTTTCGTTGCCTTGTAACCAGAGATTGGTGTTTACCTCCAGTTTTATAATTTGTCGGCGCTCTTTCGACAGCAACATGGCATCCTCGCACAGGGACGACAGGATGGCAGGCACCGCCACCGGTTCCGGCGCTTTCATCACCTCATCGGTTTCCAAGCGCGACAACATCAATAGATCGTCCACGATTCGACTCATACGATTGGCTTGCTGCTGCATTTGGCTCAGCGCCCTGTCGTAAGGTCCGTTTGCGAAGGTTTCGTCATCGATAATGTTTTCCAAATAACCATTCATCACCGTCAGCGGGGTTTTCAACTCGTGGGAGATATTGGCCACAAAATCCCGGCGTACTTGTTCCAATTTATGCAAGCGAGTGATGTCGCGCGCCACCATCAATACCTGGTTACGAGCATATGGCACTAAGCGAATGGACAAGAATATATTATCGTTGATGGGGCTGGTAATGACCACTGGTTCGGAAAAATCGCCCGCGGCGATGAAATTGACAAATCGGGGCGCACGCAGCAAATTGTCGATACGCTGGCCTTTGTCTTTTTTCTTTTTTAAACCTAAGTACTGTTTGGCCGCTTTATTAAACCAGTCGATTTCCCAGTTTTCATTGAGCACCACCGTGGCATCGGGCATAGCTGCGGTGGATTTTTGGAATCGCTTCAGTATGTCGGCCAGTTTACGTTTGCTGTTGCGGTTTTTAATCCTCAGGCGATACACCTCGTAGAAGACATCACCCCAAATCCCTTTGGCATCAGGCGGATCTTTTTTCTGGCCGTTGGCAAACCAGCGTTCTAGTTTATAGAGTTGGTATAGATGCCATCCTAAATAACCACTCACAGCGACAGTGAACGTTATCAACATCTGCCCAACTATGGCGCCGGCTGCCAATGCCAGCAGCAATAGCGCGCACAGCCGCCAGAATTCCCGTGTCCAGGGGCTAGTCAAAAGTCACCCTTGTGGTGAAAACCGGTAGCC
>JASFLF010000221.1:0-6113 GCA_050118235.1 Gammaproteobacteria bacterium
AGCTCAATCGTTCCGCCAGCGTACGCGCCATAGTATTAGCGCGCTGCGCAATCTCCGCGGAGACGCGCGCCGGCACGATGGAGGTATCGAGAATGCCATGCACATGAATGTTTTCCGCCGGCGGATAAACCTCAAGTTCTCCCTCGCTACTGCGCGCCAATAATACAGACATTTCCATTTGCAGATCGACGCGTTCCTCTAACACGCAGGGTGTGTTGCCCAGCTCGGCAAAGGCAGCATAAGCTTGCGCAGAATCTGCAATGAGACGTTGGCCCTTGCCGTCATAGCCCAGTGCGGCCGTCTTGAGGATAGCGGGTAATTTTATCACCGCCAGCGCGGCTTCCAGTTCCGCAACATTGCGCACGGGCCGAAATGGCGCGGTCGCCAGGCCGCAATCATGGATAAACATCTTTTCCCGGATTCGATCCTGTGCGTACGCCACGGCAGCGGAGCCGGGGCGTACTACGCACTGCGCTTCGAGGTAGCGTAACGCTTCTACCGGCACATTCTCGAATTCAGTGGTGACTGCCGCGCAGTGCGTAGCAAGATAATCTAACGCCTGCGTATCAGTGAATTCTTGTTGCAGGTGATGGTCGGCGATGGCGGCTGCTGGACTCTTGGGATCCGGGTCGAGCACAATTACCTTGTACCCCATGCGTCGCGCGGCCGTGGTAAACATGCGGCCCAACTGGCCGCCACCCAGCACGCCCAGGGTTGCATCCGGTAGTATCACGATGCGGGCGGCAGGGTCATGTCCAGCACGGCCTGGTGCTGATCGGCACGGAACGTATCAAGTCTTTCGGCCAACGCTTTGTCCGCTTCAGCCAGCATCGCCGCCGCAAACAGGGCGGCGTTGGCGGCACCCGCCTCGCCGATGGCAAAGGTCGCAACAGGAATACCCTTAGGCATTTGCACGATAGACAACAGCGAGTCCATGCCTTTCAAATAACGGGACGGGACGGGCACGCCCAACACCGGTACAGTGGTCTTGGCAGCCAACATACCCGGTAAATGCGCGGCACCTCCGGCGCCGGCGATGATGCAAGCCAGGCCGCGCTCTCGGGCGGTTTGCGCATAGTCAAACAGTCGGTCCGGTGTGCGATGGGCGGACACGACTTTTGCTTCAAACGGAATATTCAGCTTTTCCAGCATTTGCGCAGCGGCCTCCATCACCGGCCAGTCACTGTTGCTGCCCATTACCAATCCGATACGGGGTTTTGTCATGTAGTACCTCCTTATTTAATCCCGACGACCATTGCCATACCCTGCGTTACTTACTAGCAATCGTAGGAAGCCGCAATAGATTGCAGATGAGAAATGCGTGCCTGTATTTCTGAGGCGGCAACGCTATCTTGCCCAGCAGTTCGTAGGGCGGAATAGCGATAGCATATTCCGCCTTCACATGGTGAAGATTTCATCCATATTTTAATAAATACCGTGGTGGTGATAACTTTTGTTATAAAACACATTTTTCAACCCTGGTGAACCATATGCCTTTGTGATCGGGTCATAGGCGCCGAAGCGCCGTCTGCCAACAGAACCGTGCGTACGGGTCCGTACACGGCTCTTCATGATAGTTTGATCCATCGATTGACCTCGAACCAGTGTGGCACACCGTAAATTCGAACCGATTAGCCGACCTAATTCATTCACGAAGAATTGATTAGGGTAGGCTCGTGTTACCGCATGGCTGGACTTGAACCAGCTAGCGAAATGACATGCCAGGCTAAACAACAGTCAGAAAGTGAAGGTCCCTCTTAAAATGCGACAATCCAGTCCGTCGTGAACACCCAGCCGTTGCCACCGACGGCAAATGGCACGCTACTGTAACCAACAGGTGAATCTTTCAGGTAGAGACCTTGCACACTGATTCGCGTTTCTTTGCGGTCGAAGAAATACCAGTTTAATCCGACACTGACATCATAGGGATTGCCGTACTGACCGATAATTTTTGAGTAACCAAGATAAGCTTGCAAGGTTTTGGGGATAATCATGGTGGAACCCTGTAGCTGGTAACCCGTATCATTTAACTCAGTCACCGGAATCGAGCCGCTCGACAACTCAAAGTCATCCACCCAGCGACGATATAATTCCACTTCCAGTGACCAGCCGCTGTACTTGAATCCGCCATTAATCGCCAGCATTTGGTAAGTCGCTTTCTGGATATTACCGCCGGTGCCAAACGGATCAATGCTGAAAATGCGTGTGCCATCCGACAACCGTATCTGAGAATTTTCAAAACTGTCGGTACCTGGTTGACCCTGTGCGTCTTCGCGAGAATGCGTGAAGTGAATACCGAATAAAGTCGCCATTTGTTGATGGTTTTCGTAATCACCAAGGCCTTCGCCAGGACCGTATTCGCCGGTGGTTGGCATCCACCACAATGCCGCCGATACGGTATTTAATCCTTCATCGAGTTGCGCCGCATTGACGCCAAGTTGACTCAAGTTATTGCCGAGCATTGCCCGGTATTTTAAGCCGTCAGTAATTTCGCCAGAGGCCCAAATGCCGGTGGTGTACGATCCTCGGAAGTATTCATCGGAAATCGTCCGATGATCATTCTTAAGCCAGTTGGGGAAGGTATAGTTCGTGGAACGGGTGCTCGGTAAGGCGCCAATGCCCGTATAAAGTGAAAACACTTCATCAAAATTGTACCCCAGGTTACCCGCCACAACGACCTGTGCCGGATCTCCCTGGCTGGTATTTGACGTCCAGGTATAAAAAAGATAGCGAAACTTAGGGTCGAACAACCAGCCCTTGAAGTTCATAGTGAGTTTTTGAAATTGAAAATCGTTACGGATATCCAGATCGGATGTACGCCCAAAGGCATCGGTATAAGTACTTTCCAGGCTTTTTTGATTCAGATACCGTACGTAGGTGAAGACACTAAAATCGACTTCGCCATTATCGGTGCGCGCAAGCACAAACCCTTTTCCGGGCTCATATCTGCCCCATTGATCATCGGTGGACTGGCGATTCGACGAACGCGAGGGGCTGGTGTTGTCATCGACACCGAGCTGACTTTCCAAGTTTCGGATACGCTGATCAAAATCGTTGGACTTGCCTAATAACTCATTGCGCATTTCCTGCAGTTGTTTCAGTTCTTTTTCGATCGCTTGTTGTTTGCTGGCATCCAGGTCGGCTTCAGCGGCATACAAGCCTGAAGACATCATGAGACTAATACCTCCAAGCACCCCCCCAAACACACCACCAAACACGCCGATACATTTTACCAAACGAAAATAATACATATTACGATTCCTTCCTTGCAAAATATTAAAGTAAGTCATAGTCGTAGTTGACGATAACCCGAAAATCGATGAAATCATCACCGCCCGCTGCCTCGTCCTGATCAATGTACGCAGTGCGTACCCGTAACCAGATTCGGTCCGTCCAGCCTTCCTTCATTTTGTAGTCAAAAGTAATGTCATATTCGGTTTCATCCGGACTGGCATTGCTACCACTATCCGGTGTATCGCCATGCACGATATTTCCAAAAGCACTTAGTTCTCCGATGCCAACGCGTGTAAAGTCATAGGACATGCCGATCAGCCAGGCATCCTCGCCGGCGCGATCGAAGTCATCCACAATGACTGACAGATAGTTCGCCGGATTACCGTAGGGTTTTTGGATGCCTGAATTCTCGTCCGTGGTGCTAAGGCCCACCCGCCAGGTGATATTGTCCTGTTTGAGTTCCAGTTTGGCCGCCAGCAGGTTGGTATTAAAATTACCGATGAGTTGATCACCGACACTGCGTTGATCGGTGTATTGGAGATAAGCTTTTAGCTTCGAGGCATTCAGCGTGAACGGATGTTCGATCTTGGCAAAAAATGTATCAAACACATCAAAGGTGTGCTGGTAAATGGCGCCGACCAATGTGCCGCCTTGTGCCTTGTAACGCGCACCGGCAAACCCTACGCCTTCGTCCGAGTTTACCGCGCCGGCCGCCTGTGACATGGGAATAAATTCATCATCATTTTTACGTTTGATACTATCGACATAACCTGCCATATAGGCCAGCCCGGTTGTTGATGTGTTGCCAATGGCTATCGCTTCAAAGGTGTTCGGCACCATCCGTATATCGTGACTTCCCAGATAGGGTAATTCAAATCGCTGGCGACCCACACGGATGCCTTGTTGCTCGGCAAAGCGCCAGGTCAGATTGGCCTCACCCAATACCGTGAAGGATTCCGGTCCCGGCTTAAACAATAGCGTGCCGTCCTTGTCACTTGGTCCGTACAGTTTTTGCGAGGTGTATACCGTCGCACTGAAATTCAGTTGGTCCCGAAACCAACCGGATTGATATTCCAGCGCGCCACCCAAGGCCCAGCCGACATTATCCTGATTGGTATCCCGATCGCGATGCAAATAATACGTACGCGGTTTCAGGACCAGGGTTGAATCCTCCCAGAACGCGGCGCGCTCCCGATCCTCAAGAGGCAATGTTTCGACCGAGTTCTGCTGATTTGGCTCGAGATCAGCGGCCCAAACCGCTGAACTCGAGAGAAGTATCAGCGCAGCAGGAATGACAGGGTAAAGCTGCTTCGTAGCGCACATGCGTCACACCTCATAACTTGGATTGCTGGGAATTAGATTGCCGGGAATTAGATTGCTGGGAATTGGCTTGCTGAGAAGTGGATGCGCAGACCGGTGGCGCCTGATAATCCAGGCCGAGTAAACGGAAATAATTTTCACCCAGCGCGATATTGCGAAACGCTTCATCATTCAGTACGCGCAGTGCTCGGCTGGTTACTTCCAGTTCGTGCGCGTATTTTTCATAATTCTTGGTGCCTGCTGCGACAAAATCCGAACCCGGCAAAATACGCGTTGAGTATTCATTAAAGAACGGTATAAAGATGTCACCCCACTGATGATAGGCGTTATACAGCACGTCCCAGGAGATATCGAGGTAAAGATTCGGATATTTATCCAGTAACTCTTTCATGATGGAGACATGTTGATTTGGATCCATTTTGGTCAGCTCTTTAGACAGCCCCATATGCGCCCAGACGATTTTGTTATCCGGATAATTCTTTAGCACATGCTTCATCAAATAGAGATATTTTGTCGGTTCTGCATCATTGCCCAGATCGGAGTGCAAAGTGACCGGTATATTTCGCTCACGCAGGACCTCCATAAACGGCGCCCACGCATCAATGCTTTCCGCTGTTGCGGGTTGATGTTGATTACCGAGCAAGGCCTGTTTTATCACATTGAGTTCACCCGCCCACTTAAACATGTCCGGGTATTCTTTATCGTAGAGATTAATCGTCTTGACTATATCATCTGGTTTCGCCAGATCCATAAACGTCATCGACAAGGTAACGTGCAAGTTGGGGTGTTTATATGCCGCTACCTCCATACCGTTCACAAAATCATTCTTGATACTGGGCAAGGCAGGTGTCCCCACACAATCAAGGTAATAGGTGCACCCGGAATTCAGATCGAGCACCTGACCGATACCAAAGTAATTAACGAAACGCACACCCGCTCGATCAAAGTACCCAAACAGTTCTGGAGGTGGAATCGCCGGACCGCCAAAAGGACGCGGATGAAAGTGCGTATCGACAACCGACGTATAAGGTTCGGTCTTTCGGTCATAACAGATTTGTTGAGTGTTGGATTTTGAAAACGACGCCAGACTCCGCTTGTCAGAAGACGACTCCACCGGCAAAAGTGTACATCCGGTGAACATGACGATCGGGAGAAATATCAGGACGATTTTTTTGTGTAGACTCAATATTGCAAACGATTTTCTCATTTTTTACGACCCTCTTCTATAAGTTTTCCGCAATGAACTGAAAGCCATCACGCCTACTAAGGTTATTAACGCCGGTTATTAGCAACACACCCGGTCATCGTTGGAACTGTAACCCATTTTTCATATGGAGTAACCTAGTTTTTTGCTTGGTACTATCCGATAATCGGAACTATAGACAATTAGTAAGCAAAGATGGGGGCCGGAATGATCCATCGCACTACCGTAATGAACAACGGTCAATGGCTTCATCAGCCCAACCTTCTATGAGGCTCTTGCTGGCCAATCGACTAGCGTTCCTCGGGTGGTAACGCCATCTTGCCCAACCGGGCAAGTTCGGCGCGTCGCTGTCGAG
>JASFLF010000222.1:0-6109 GCA_050118235.1 Gammaproteobacteria bacterium
GAACAATTCCAGCAACGAGTTGGGAAGACCGCTTACAAATTTGGTGGCGAAATTTTGCCATTTGGGGCTTTTTATTCGTGGGATAAACTCGGCAATTTTGGTATGCGCTAAATACGCCGCAAGTGGCACCATCATCCACAACGCGACCGCGTAAAGCCACCACGAGGCTTGAATGGTCGCGAAATACAGCGCCATCGCACCCAGCAATAACACGGTGTGTAAGTCCATAAACCGCAACCAAAAGAGGGAAGCGGTAGCGCGGGTGAAACTTACCTGGAAATAGCGTTTCATCAGCAGAGGGAAGCTGACTTCGCCGCTGCGTGCCGGTAATAGGTTATTCAGCACATTGTGCAAGAGTGTGAGTTTAAGAGTAAGTAAATATTCGCGTTTAATTTCTTTGCGAAAATAGTCATATATTCGCAAAGCGCGAATAAAATAGGTCGACGCCAGCAAGGCGATGGCTGCGAGTATGGTTACATAAGAAATGGACAGCCACGGTTTTAACAGCTGCTCCCAGCCCCAAAAGTATTCCAACACCCAGAAATAAGCGACTACAACGAGTATTCTGATCGTCCAACGTGCCCAGGGAGGGAGGGAGAACCGGAGTGATTTAAACAAGCGACATTGCTCCTAAATCAAGACCCCTAGCCGACCACCGGCCAAGGAAACGGCAAAGAAATCTTGATGTGTAAAGAATCGATGATGGATGATTCTATTAAATCCATAAAATCTTCTATTAAACAGATTAAAAAGTTTGTGAGATTGCCCTAACGTGAGACAATAGTGGGCTGACTAAAAAGGTGAAAATTGTAACAGTTTGTATTTATACTTGTAAATTGTGATTTTTAAAAATGAGCCAGAAAATGCTTAATAGCTCGAAACGACCTAGCTTGAGTCAACATAGCTTAAAAAATCGGCCCGCGGAAATTCAGGGCGGTTTGTCAATAGTGATTCCCTTATACAATGAAGCCGAAAACGTAGAGCCCTTGGTTGTCCGTTTACACGAGGTATTAGGTAACTATGAAAAACCCTGGGAAGTGATCCTGGTGGATGATGGCAGCCGGGACGATACTTTGGAAAATGCAGAAAAAGCATCACAACAATACGGCAGTCATGTACGCGTGGTAGCGCTGCAGCGAAATTTTGGCCAAACCGCCGCAATGCAAGCGGGCATTGATTTTTCGCGTGGCGGTCTTATTGTCACCATGGATGGCGACTTGCAAAACGATCCTCAAGATATCCCCCGTATGATTGCACATCTTGAAAGCCACAATCTCAACATGTTGTCGGGTTGGCGGAAAAAGCGGCGGGATAAGATGTTTATGAGAAAACTGCCCTCGTGGATCGCCAACCGGATCATCGGTGCGGTAACCGGTGTTAAGTTGCATGACTATGGTTGCAGTTTAAAAATATATCGAGCGACGGTCATAAAACAAGTGACATTGTTCGGTGAAATGCATCGATTCATTCCAGCCTGGGTGGCTACGGTGGTCCCGCCCACAAAAATCGGGGAAATCGAGGTACATCATAATCCCAGGAGAATGGGAAAATCCAAATACGGAATAGATCGAAGCTTTCGCGTGGTCCTGGATCTGATTTCCGCTTACTTCTTTATGCGCTACAAAGCCCGCCCCGGCCATTTTTTCGGCTCATTCGGTTTTTTATTTGGTTTGATGGGGGCGGTGATTCTCACTTATCTTGCCATCGAGAAATTTTATTTTGGTGAAGATATCGGAACCAGGCCGCTGCTTTTAATAGGAGTGGTGTGCATTATCGCTGCTGTGCAGTTTATAACAACTGGCGTGCTTTCCGAAATGATGGCACGAATCTATTTCGAGGCGTCCGACAAAAAAAGCTATATAGTCAGAAGCACTACCGATAGTGAATCGATACCCGATGATGAGGGTTGGTATCGACCTACCCACGAAAATAATGGCGTCGATTAGTCTCTCGCTGAAAGCACTGCCCGCACCGGTGTTGCTTGGTGCCGCATTGTTGCTGTGCTTTGCTTATAACCTTGGCACGCCACCTCTGTTTGATTTGGACGAAGGGGCGTTCAGCGCGGCCACCTGGGAGATGCTTAAGCGCGGTGACTTTATCACCACTTATTTAAACGGTGAACTGCGATTTGACAAGCCTATTTTGATTTACTGGCTGCAAGCGGCCAGTGTCAGCGTGTTTGGTCTTAACGAATGGGCTTTGCGGCTGCCATCGGCCATCGCGGCAAGCTTGTGGGTAGTCGCTGTTTTTACCTTTGCCCGTCGTCAGATGGATGCCAGCACCGGTTTGGCGGCCGGTCTGATCGCGGCTTTTTCCATCGGTGTGGTGGTGATTGGACGGGCCGCAACGGCCGACGCGCTGCTGAATCTGTTTATCGCGCTGACATTGCTGGATATCATCCGATACTTCGAACAGCCCAGCTTCTTGTTGCGTAACCGGGTATATCTATGGATGGGTCTTGGTCTTCTCACTAAAGGACCTATCGCGATCATGGTGCCGCTTGCAGTGAGCTTTTTTTATGTGGCGATTCAAAAACGCTGGCAGGACTGGATTCGCGCATTATTAAATCCGCTGGGTTGGTTGATTATGCTGGGCATCGCCTTGCCGTGGTACATACTTGAGTACCTGGCGCAAGGTCAGGCATTCATCGACGGTTTTTTCCTAAAACACAATGTGGACCGCTTTTCCAGTACCATGGAAGGCCACGGCGGCAGTCTATTTTATTATCTGCCCGTTGTGCTGCTGATTGTTATGCCATTCACCGGTTTGCTGCTGCGTATCCTGCCACGCATCAGACAAGCATTGAATGATCCGCTGGATTTGTGGTTATGGATTTGGTTCGGCTTTATTTTCTTTTTCTTTTCCTTTTCCAACACCCAGTTGCCTCATTATTTATTGTACGGTGTCACGCCTTTATTTTTATTAATGGCAAAATACCGTAATGACCTGCAATCGAAAAGTCTGGCGTATGCACCGGTTTTAATATGGTTGGTATTGTTGGCTGTGTTACCCGATATCTTTGCTACGATTGCCGACCGCGCCAATGACGAGTATACCCGGGCATTGGTTCCTCTCGTTGCCACCGTTTTTGGTACCGGTTACCGCATTGGCCTGGTAGTGGCAATCGTCATTACCATAAGCCTTTTTTTGTGGCGGGCAAAGCCCGTCTGGCAGGGGCTGATGATAACAGGTGTCTTGCATACCGTGGTCATCGTGCAATGGATCGGGCCGGCGGCCGGTGAACTTGTGCAACAGCCTGTAAAAGCTGCCGCTCAGCTCGCTCGTCAGTATGACGAGACAATAGTAATGTGGCGCGTTAATATGCCCAGCTTCACTGTCTACCGGGGGGAAGTCACGCCGCGGCGAGACCCGCGGCCCGGAGAGATTGTCTTTACCCGCATTGATGCGTTGCCGGATTTGGGCCCTCACGAGGTGATCTACACAAGCGGTGGCATTGTTTTGGCAAAAAAACTTTCCCAATAAATGGTCTTCGGTAGGTCTTGTGCTGCAGTTGTATAAATATTGGCATAACTTGTTGGATAAAATCGTATTGCTGTTAACCAATCGCAAGTATGTGGAGAAATTCCATGAAAATAATAGATAACCTGAACATTGCCAATGGCAGGTTATTGATCAATACAGCGGCTGTGCTGATTGTATTGTCAGCGGGTATCTATGTATTGGATGTCAATAGAGCACTGTTTTTATGGCTTCAGAGTTGGGGGCGGTATATTCCGGAATCCTTTTGGGCGTCGATCACTTTGATGGGCGACGCATGGACGGTTTGCGTGTTGTTGCTGTTGTTCGCGGGAAAATATCCCAAAGTTGTCTGGGGGGGCGTATTGGCGGCTTTATTCACCACTGTAGTGGTACTAAGTTTAAAACATTCCCTGGTTTTACCTCGACCACCGTTGATAATACCACCTGAAGAATTAATGCTCATCGGTCCCGAATACCGGCACGCTTCGTTTCCATCAGGGCACTCAACCGCCATATGGGTCTTCATCTCCGTCTGGCTGTTTAGCATCTATCATCGGTCGACAGCGGTGGCATTATTGATACTGGCGTCGCTGGTTTCTTTGAGTCGAGTCATGGTGGGAGCCCACTGGCCTGTGGACATCACCACCGGTGCGTTCATCGGCTGGTTGGGGGGCTGGGCGGGAGTGCAAATGGCCGAACGCTGGCGCTGGGGCATGACGTTGATGGGGCAGCGGATTATAGTGGCCATATTGTTGATCGCCGCCGCCGCCCTGATCGGCTACGACGCGGGTTACAGCCAGGCAGGTTACTTGGTGGATACGATCGCAATCGCCGGGTTGCTGTTCGGCGGGTATCATTTTTATATGATGATGCGCTACCCGCAACGATTTTCCCCAAACAGTAAAAAGCTGAACCAATAACCGCACTAAGCTATGATTGCTTACGATACGATACGATAGGGTATTTCTTTTGGTAGTTGAAAGATATTTCGCGAAAGAGATTTTATCGAATTTTGCCGCTGTGTTGACAGTGGTGCTGCTGATTTTTGTTATAACTTATTTCACCCGCTATTTAGCCTGGGCCGCCGAGGGAGTAGTGGCCGCTTCCATTGTTGTGGACTTGCTGTTGTTTCGCTCCGTCAGCGTGTTGTATTTGATTTTTCCGTTTGCCTTATACATTAGTGTGTTGCTTGCTTTTGGCCGCCTGTATAAAGACAGCGAGATGACCGCGTTGGCTGCCTCCGGTGTTGGCGTCGTACGTATCATGCGTGCCGTGTCTTGGGTGGCGTTTGCCATCGCCATCGTAGTGGCGGCGTTTTCTTTGTACATATCGCCGTGGGCCTATAACAAAACCCTGCAAATAAAGCAAAAAGCGGAAGCGACCTCGCAAGTGGAAGGCATATTTACCGGTCGCTTCAATCGTTTCGATTCAGACAACAATGGGGTTATTTATGTGGAAGGCGCATCACAAGATAAAAAAGAGTTTTCCAATATATTTATGCAGAAAAATAAGGCAGGTATTGTCGATGTGGTTTCGGCGAAGCGGGCCTACCAAATGGAAGAAAAAACCACCGGGGCCCGTTATATGGTGTTTATCGACGGTTATCGATATCGCGGTGTGCCGGGAACGGCAAATCTGCAAATCGATTACTACAAACAATGCAGTATCAAAATAACGGAACGAGACGTAGAGGCGAAAAAAGATGATCGTCAGGCCACATCGACCCTGGCGCTAATGAACTCGACCAAGCCCAGGGATCTGGCGGAATTGCACTGGCGATTGTCATTGCCCGTGTTGACACTGTTGTTTTCCTATTTGGCAGCATTAATGAGCCGAACCTCGCCGCGACAAGGGCGTTTTGTCAAACTGTTTGGTGCCATTATTTTATTGGTTTTGTTTAACAACGCGCTGAGCGTGGCGCGTTCCTGGGTGGAGCGGGGCGAAGTGAGCGCCCAGATCGGCATGTGGACAGTGCCGCTAATCATGCTGGTTGTAGTATTGCTGCTGGTTTTGCAGCAGTCCAATATGAATTGGTTGCGGGATAAATGGCGCGGAGCTATCCCCTCGGGAGCATCTAAATAATAATCGGATTGCTATGGCCTGTTTTGAAACTGATAGCCTTAGGAAGCTAATAGCCTTATGAAACTGATTGATCGATATATCGGCGTATCGGTGGTTTCCAGTATATTGATAGTCATCAGCATTTTGCTGGCCTTGTTCACCTTTATGGGGTTTTTTGAGGAACTCGACGATATTGGCCAGGGGCAATATGACGCCCGTCAGGCGATATTGTATGTGTTGCTCAGTGTTCCTTCGCTGGTATATCAACTCATGCCTATGGCGACATTGCTGGGATGTATCATCGGTTTGGGAGTATTGGCGAACAATAGCGAATTGGTGGTGATACGAAGCGCCGGCGTGTCGTTGACAAGAATAGCCTGGTCGGTCATAAAAATTGGGATGCTGGCGGTGCTTGTACTAATTGTCATCGGCGAATGGGTTGCGCCAAGAAGCCTGGAAATGGCACAAAACCTTCGCGCCAACGCCAAATCGGATAATCTGCGCATTGGTAGTGAAGAAGGCCTGTGGGCAAAAGACGGTTTAACCATGGTAAATGCCCGCCAGTTGT
>JASFLF010000223.1:0-6105 GCA_050118235.1 Gammaproteobacteria bacterium
GAAATCGAAGTGGGATTCGAGGTGCTCTGCGATTGAATTTTTTTCATGCCTTTGATGAGCCATTCCGGCCCTCCGGCATACCCAATACGCCAGCCTGTCATGGAATAGGCTTTGGATACACCGTTTAACACAATGCAGCGATCGTACAACTCGGGACACAGGTTTAGAATATTACGAAAGGGCTTTCCATTTAACATTACGTGTTCGTAGATATCATCAGAGATGATCAACGCGTGGGGGTGTTTATTCAGTACTTCCCCTAATGCTTTTAGTTCACTGTCCGTGTACACCGCACCCGTGGGATTGGAAGGGCTGTTTAATACCACCAGTTTGGTGTTTTTGGTAATGGCCGACTCCAGTTGTGCGGGTGTGATTTTGAAATGGTGTTCAATAGTAGTTTGGATGATGACGGGAGTCGCGTCCGCCAGCAGCACCATGTCGGGGTAAGACACCCAGTAAGGAGCCGGAATTATGACTTCGTCGTTTTCTTCCAACAGCGCTTGGCATAAATTATAAAAACTGTGTTTACCGCCGCAGGACACCAGAATTTGGTTGGTGTTATAGTCAAAGCCGTTTTCCCGGCGGAATTTTTCCACCACGGCTTGTTTCAATTCCGGGGTGCCGTCAACGGCGGTGTATTTGGTGAATCCGTTTTCAATGGCTGCGATAGCGGCTTGCTTGACGTGCTCCGGGGTATCAAAATCAGGCTCCCCGGCGCCCAAACCGATGATGTTTTCTCCCGCATCTTTTAACGCCTTGGCCCTGGCGGTAATCGCTAGAGTGGGGGATGGCTTTATGCGTTGCACACGTTGGGCTAACGAGTCCATTGGTCTCCTTTAATTCAATGAAGATTGAGTAAGATTAAGCAAAAATGAATAAGCAATTGTCATATTAATGTCATATTGTAAGCAATTCTTTTTCTGAATGCTGCATTTTATTTTCATGGCAAAATTAAAAAAATCATTATAATTTACGGTTTGCCGACCGTAATCAGGACAAAACGAATTAAATGTCAAAACCTTTCAATCTAGTCTCTCTTTATAAACCCGCGGGTGATCAGCCCACTGCCATAAAGCAACTAGTGGAGGGCATTGAAGCCGGTGAAGCCGCGCAAACGTTGTTAGGCGTTACCGGTTCGGGAAAAACGTTCACTGTTGCTCATGTAATCAATGCCGTACAGCGGCCAACGTTAATTCTGGCCCCCAACAAAACTTTGGCGGCGCAATTGTATGGCGAGATGCGAGAGTTTTTTCCCACCAATTCAGTGGAGTATTTCGTGTCTTATTATGACTACTATCAGCCCGAAGCGTATGTGCCGTCTTCAGATACCTATATTGAAAAAGACGCCTCCATCAATGAACACATTGAGCAGATGCGTATGTCCGCCACCAAAGCGCTACTGGAACGCCGCGATACGATTATCGTGGCGACTGTGTCGGCGATTTACGGTTTGGGCGATCCACAATCGTATTTGAAAATGGTATTGCATTTGGTCCGTGGCGACATTGTCGACCAACGCCAGATTTTACGCAGGCTGGCAGAGCTGCAATATAAGCGCAACGATGTGGAATTACACCGCGGCACTTATCGAGTGAGGGGGGATGTTATCGATATTTATCCCGCCGAATCAGAACGCGAAGCGGTGCGCATTGAGTTGTTTGACGAGGAACTGGAGTCCATTGCGTATTTCGATCCCTTAACCGGTGAAATCATTCGGCGGGTGCCTCGCACCACCATATACCCCAAAACCCATTATGTTACCCCGCGGCAAACGGTACTGGACGCTATCGAAATGGTCAAAACGGATTTGGCGGTGCGGTTGGAGCAATTGCGATCGGACAATCGTCTGGTGGAAGCCCAGCGATTGGAAGAACGCACCCGATTCGATATCGAAATGATGTTGGAGCTGGGATATTGTTCCGGCATAGAAAACTACTCTCGCTATCTTTCCGGACGCAATCCGGGCGAACCGCCACCCACTTTGATCGACTATTTGCCCGCTGACGCCTTGTTAGTGATCGACGAGTCGCATGTCACTATCCCGCAGTTGGGCGCCATGTACAAGGGCGACCGCTCGCGCAAGGAGAATCTGGTGCAATATGGTTTTCGTTTGCCATCGGCGCTGGATAACCGGCCGCTTAAATTCGAGGAGTTCGAACGCTTGATGCCACAAGCTATTTTCGTTTCCGCAACGCCGGGACCTTATGAAGCACAACACACCAACACCGTTGTGGAGCAAGTTGTACGCCCCACCGGTTTGGTGGATCCGGTTTTGGAAATTCGTCCGGCCTCAACACAAGTGGACGACTTGCTCTCGGAAATTCATCATCGTGCGGAAATCAAAGAGCGAGTACTGGTGACCACGTTGACCAAACGCATGGCGGAAGATCTTACCGATTATCTCGAGGAGCACGGTGTACGGGTGCGCTATATGCACTCCGATATCGATACCGTGGAGCGGGTGGAAATTATTCGCGATTTGCGCTTAGGGGAATTCGATGTCTTGGTGGGCATCAATCTATTGCGCGAGGGGTTGGACATGCCGGAAGTTTCTTTGGTAACCATTTTAGATGCGGATAAGGAGGGGTTTTTACGTTCCGAGCGCTCTTTGATTCAAACCATAGGCCGGGCCGCACGTAATCTCCACGGTAAGGCCATCCTGTACGCCGATGTTATGACAGGTTCCATGCAAAGGGCCATTGACATCACCAATCAGCGCCGCGAAAAACAAATCGCATTCAACAAACAACACGGCATCACGCCGCGAACTGTGCAAAAAGCCGTGGCCGATGTGATGGAAGGGGCGTATTCGCCTTATAAAGGCCGGGCCAAGGAATTCGCTAAAGTGGCCGAGGAAACCATAGAGTACGCCGCCATGTCGCCCGAGCAGTTGCGTAAAAAACTCAAACACTTGGAAGAGCAGATGTACAAACACGCGCAAAATCTGGAGTTCGAGGCAGCGGCCCGTTTGCGCGATGAAATTCAACATATACAAAATATTGCGTTCGGGGCGGAAGCCGTTTGAGCTTTTCGCTATCTATACTACAATAATCCCTTGACCCTACGGGGCGTCATCATGTAATCTTTGCCCCCTTTCATTCACTAGAATGAATCTGGTAGTTTTTATAGGCGCGTAGCTCAGTTGGTTAGAGCATCACCTTGACATGGTGGGGGTCGTTGGTTCGAGTCCAATCGCGCCTACCAATTTTTTACTAAAAGCACTAATAATAATTTGTCTCAATACATTACTAATTTTCATGTGGTCTCTCGTATGGATCACCACTGAATAAAGGATCAATATCATGCCCGTAGTTACACTTCCCGACGGTTCCCAACGCAGTTTCGATCACCCTGTATCCGTTTTCGATGTAGCCCAATCCATAGGGCCAGGTCTGGCAAAAGCCGCTCTGGCAGGCAAGGTGGATGACAAATTGGTGGATACCTCTTATGTGATCGAGCGCGATACTCAACTTAATATCGTCACGGACAAAGATGACGACGGCCTGGAGATTATCCGTCACTCCACGGCGCATTTGCTGGCGCAAGCGATAAAAGAGTTGTTTCCTTCGGCACAGATTACCATTGGGCCTGTGATAGAAGACGGTTTTTATTATGACATCGCTTATAAAGAACCATTTACTCCGGATGATTTGAAGCGCATAGAAAAGAAAATGCAGGAATTGGCCAAACAGGATTTCCAGGTCAAACGCAAATTGATGCCCCGCGATGATGCGGTTCAATACTTTCGCGGTATCGGCGAAGAGTACAAAGCCCAAATCATCGAAGATATCCCCAAAAACGAAGATATCTCGTTGTATTCCCAAGGTGAATTCACGGATTTGTGCCGCGGTCCGCATGTGCCGTCCACTGGCAGACTTAAAGCGTTTAAGCTGATGAAGCTGGCCGGTGCCTATTGGCGCGGCAATTCCAATAACGAGATGCTGCAGCGCATTTATGGTACTGCATGGGCCAATAAAAACGATCTCAAAGAATACTTACACCGTTTGGAAGAGGCCGAAAAACGCGATCATCGCAAGCTGGCCCGCCATTTGGATTTATTTCATACCCAGGAAGAAGCGCCCGGTATGGTGTTTTGGCACCATAACGGCTGGACGATTTATCAAACCGTGACCGCCTACATTCGCGATACGATATTAAACAACGGTTATGAAGAGGTGCATACGCCGCAATTGGTGGACCGGGTGTTGTGGGAGAAATCGGGACATTGGGCCAAGTTCCGCGACGACATGTTTACCACTGAATCGGAAAATCGGGATTATGCGGTCAAACCAATGAATTGTCCCTGCCACATCCAAATATACAATCAAGGTTTGAAGAGCTACCGGGACTTGCCGTTGCGGATGTCCGAATTTGGCTCGTGTCACCGTAATGAGCCGTCGGGAACGTTGCATGGTTTGATGCGTTTGCGTAATTTCGTGCAAGACGATGCGCATATTTTTTGCACCGAAGAACAAATCCAAAGCGAAGTCTCGCAGTTCATCGACTTGCTGTTTAAAGTCTATGCCGACTTTGGGTTTACGGAAATTATCATCAAGTTGTCTACTCGTCCGGAACAAAGGGTAGGTGACGATGAAGTGTGGGACAAAGCCGAACACGCGCTGGAGACGGCACTTAACGCCAAAGGCCTGGATTGGTCGTTGCAGCCCGGCGAAGGGGCCTTCTACGGTCCCAAGATTGAGTTTTCGCTCAAGGACTGCTTAAGCCGGGTTTGGCAGTGCGGTACCATTCAGGTGGATTTTTCCATGCCGGGCCGGCTGGACGCCAGTTATATTGCCGAGGATGGCACAAAACATGTACCGGTGATGCTTCACCGCGCCATTCTGGGTTCTCTAGAGCGATTTATCGGCATTTTGATCGAGCACCATGCCGGGGCATTTCCTACTTGGCTGGCTCCATGGCAGGCCGTGGTCATGTGTATTACCGACCGACAGCACGAATATGCCCAAAAAGTGGAAAAATCCTTAAGAAACCAAGGATTTCGTGTAAAAAGTGACTTGAGAAATGAGAAAATCGGATTTAAAATTCGCGAGCACACTTTACAGAAAGTACCCTATTTGCTGGTCATAGGCGATAGGGAAATGGAAACTAACACGGTGGCCGTACGCACGCGATCCGGAAAAGACCTGGGCAGCATGGAGCTATCCACATTTATACGAGGTCTTAACGATGAAATCGCGAGCCGCGGCCGTCATATTTTGGAGGTTTAAAATATCGCTGCAGAAAAACAGGTTCGCTTAAACGAACAAATTACTGCGCCACAAGTGCGTGTCATCGGTGATGACGGAGAGCAACTCGGTATTATGTCCGCGGAGGAAGCGTTAAAAGTCGCTTTAGAAGCCGAATTAGACTTAGTGGAAATTGCACCCAATGCCGATCCTCCGGTTTGCCGTATTATGGACCACGGCAAGTATTTGTTTGAAGAAAACAAAAAGCGGCACGCGGCCAAGAAAAAGCAAAAACAAATTCAAGTTAAGGAAATCAAGTTTCGTCCCGGGACGGAAATAGGAGACTATCAGGTAAAACTGCGCAACCTGAAGCGTTTCCTGGAAAATGGCGATAGAGTGAAAGTGACTATGCGGTTTCGGGGTCGCGAAATGGCGCACCAAGAGTTAGGCCTTCAACTATTGAAGCGGGTCGAAGAAGATCTCGTGGAATTGGGTACGGTTGAACAATACCCAAGAGTGGAAGGCAGGCAAATGGTGATGGTCATTGCTCCGAAAAAGTCGTGATTGAAGTACAATCCGACTAGTCCTTACTTCTCTTCATACGCCTTAACACCGGATTTACTACCCTTAGCTGAGCCCACGCGTTCAGTGGATTGTTGTTTTTCAGAGGGTAAATGACGGTGAATAAAGAGAGTGCACTACTGTTGGCTTGGGTTTGGCAGCTCGGGTCCCCAGTCAAAAACGTGCATGTAGTTAATCATTTATAAATAGCGGAGTCTGACAATGCCAAAGATGAAAACAAACCGCGGTGCCGCGAAGCGATTCAAGGCCACTGCATCGGGAAAATTCAAACGCATGCAATCGCATCGTCGTCATATCCTGACCAAAAAACCCACCAAGCGTAAACGTCAATTGCGAT
>JASFLF010000224.1:0-6085 GCA_050118235.1 Gammaproteobacteria bacterium
CGGTCCTGATGACAATGGCACTTCCGTGCCTCCCCCTGAGTTTAATCTGCAGTGCGACCTAGGCGTGGCTTATACGCCAGCCGCAGCGCCAATAACGTCTGCGGGGACAGGTACACCTACTACTACCGTTATAGCTCTTCATGGTAAAAATGGATCGCCGACAAGGGCTCACATGACGACTTTAGCGGTAGATCTTAATGCCCAAGGTTATAATGTAACGATGCCTTATATGCCATGGTCAGGTCTGGTCTGGGATGGAACGCTGTGTCAAGGCATGTCATATATAAACAGTTTGATTGTTGCAGAAAATAATGCAGGAAACTCCGTCATACTGTTGGGCCATAGCCTTGCTGGTCCTATTGTTCTGAGCTATGCGGCTCTTACCAATACAACAAAACCAGATGCTGTAACAGTGTTAGCCCCAGGACACTTTATTCACAATTCTACAGTTCTAGCCAACTCACATGCAGCGAGCATTCAATCGGCCAAAACAATGGTTGCCGCTGGCCAGGGTGATGCCATCGCAACATTTCAGACATCTAATGGTGGCGTCCTAAGAGATATTAGCACTACACCGGCTATCTATTTGTCGTTCCATGACACCGCCCAGTTTCCTGACATTAAAGCCAGCATTCCCTTGGTCTCTGAACCGACTCTTTGGCTAGCAGGGCTGAATGATCCACTGACGAATTCAGCAAAGCAGCTTGGAATTATTGATACCATTCCAACTGGCTCTTCCTATGATTATAGAGAAATTGGGGGCGACCATTTCACAATGGTTGGGAACGCGCCAGCTGAACTTGCTCCTTGGTATGAAGGCTTATAACAGACCGAGCAATGTCTAACAAGGTCTCTGGGGCAAATCAAGGGTTCGGCTTGTATTATTGGCGCATGAGATCATCGTCCGCTTATGGCCGGCTGCGAATCTAAAGCACTTCCGCTAGGCATGCGCTTCCCAGGAGACAAAATAACTATCCGGACAAATATTCACCGAATAAGCACGCCAAGTAAAGTATAGGTAAATCAGTTGTTAACAAGAATATTATTTGCGTTCATGATTGCCATAACAATATTAGCGTGTACCTCCACGCCAGGCGATGACATTAAACATCGAAACACGTGTGCTTTGTCTAATGAGGCAGCGGCACATTCTACTGTGTTTAAACAATATGGAGAAAGGACCCCAGACAGTGTCAGACTTCCTGATGAATCCCAAAAGAGGATCTTTGGACTTTATATGCGAGCGCTTCGACGTCATCAAGACTTTGAAGGTAAAATAGTATTTAGAGTGTCTGTGCGGGGGGATGGAGAAGTGATAGGGTTTTCGACAATCCATTCGGATATTAGTGATTGTGAATTTATTGCTAATGTTGCCAAGGAGTTTCAACATTTAAGGTTCGAGGCAATAAATAACCTGGAAGATATCAGTGAGTTCCTATACCCGATGGATTTTATAGGTGGTCAGATCTAACCAGTCAGACGGTTATCTGCGTGTATGGGGCAATACTGGATTGAATAATTCCAATGGCTCGTTTCAACGGCTGTTTTTAGGATACCGCCGTTTGCGATGCAAGAGCGCCACTAAAAGAATATTTTAAGTCAATGAAACAATACCGTAAAATTGAAAAACACCAGATCTTCGTTCACGCGGTAGTCGATATCATTGCCGTACCAATTGTCTAGGGCGACGCCGTCGTAAGACATCATCAGGTAACTGCCTTTGAACCCCATACTAACATTGGGACCGGTATGAAAATCGATACCAACCGCCGGTCCCAGGCCGACGCCGAATAGCGAGGTATCATAACCTTCACTGGATTCCCCCAAGAAGGCGATTCGCAACTCTGGCCCAAGCCAAAATCGATACGCATTATTACGCACCATAGCAAATCCAAAATCCTGGTCGATGATAAAACTGTCGAATTGTAACTCCGCCGTGGAATTTTGCACCGTGTCAGTGTATTTTTCATAACCCAATTGGAGGCGGTAGTTAAACAAGTGGTTGGTGCCTGCGGCCGTGTCTACCACGAATCCAGCGCCAAAATGAGAAGTGTCGGAATTAAAATACCATTGGTTAAAATAATCCTCCTCGGTCCAGTCGGCGTTTCCCGAACCAAGCTGAACATAAAATCCGTTTCCTACCGCCATGGCTTGAGTGGAATACACCACACCAGCCATTAACAAAATTGCAAAGCCAGAATATTTTTTAAACATTTGCATGGTTGTCCCCTCTTATTCCCCTCTTATTCAATAAAACGGTAAGGTAGAATACAGCGCCAAACCGGTAGTTTTACTGGATTCAACCCGTTTCGAGGTTTCGCTTTTTTCGATAGTTAATCTAGAAACGGTTCAACATGAGTTATCCGTCGTTTTGACCGAATTCAATGCGCGCTTCGCCGACGCCATTTTCTTTGAATTGCCATCCATTACCGCGCGTGTGCTTTCGTTCTACGGCACTGCAGTTCCCCAGTAGAATTTTGTACAATGGCTCTTAGGGTGGAATAGTGATTGAAGGGATTTGACTTAAAATATTGTATTAATGCATTGATAAAACATTAAGCGAGCATCCGCTTTTATACGGGATCTCATTGTTGTTGCCATTACGTAATTCTATTGTTAGGCCATGGCTCATTAAAGCGAGACAACTGGAAATATAAATCACTATGATTGAAGTTAGAAAAGTACTTGCGTATGAATTCAATTTGGTGCGTTCTATTCGCATAAGAGCATTGACCGATGCGCCTTATGCTTTTGGAGGTACCCTCGAAAAGGCGGTGAATAAACCAATAAAGGAATATGAATTTGATACGAAAAGATGGGCAGAGTCGGAAGAATCCACTTTATTCATTGCATTTAATTCCGGGGAAGCAGTTGGCAAAGCAGGTGCATTTTTTGAGAAGGAAAGCGACAGAGCGTTTCTTTGTTCATTGTGGGTCGCTCCGGAATGCAGAAAGTCTGGCATAGGTAAAAAAATAGTATCTACCGTGACTTCTTGGCTGAGGAATAGAGGTGCTACAACAATATATGCATGGGTAGCCAACTCGAATCACTCAGCAATAGATTTTTATAAATCTATCGGATTTAAGTCGACCAACGAAACCAAAAGGTTGCCTTCTAATCCTAATGAATTTGAGACACTTTTTGAGCACAATGTCTCGGATGATAGATAAATACCCAAAATTCCGTTTATTCCGTTTGCTTCCTTAACTTTAACTATGGAATTACTGCATGGCTTATTTAGAAGCCCCATAGTTAAACCTTGGGTAAAGAAACAGTAAATACTGAGCCTTTACCCAACACACTTTCAACAGAAAGGTCTCCACCCATCATCCGGCAAAGGTTTTGGCTAATCGCCAAGCCGAGCCCGCTTCCTGCGTATTGCCTGGTGTAGGTATTATCTACTTGAGTAAATGGATTAAAAATTGCAATCATATCTTTTTCGGATATGCCAATACCCGTATCGCGTACAGAAATCTCCACATATTGCTTATTCCCTGCGTTACACATCATCGCCTGCAGTTCTATGGTACCGTTGTTGGTGAATTTGTTGGCGTTACTCACCAAGTTTAATAATACTTGCCTTAATCGCAATTTATCCACATTAATGGTGCTCAAGTCAGAATCAATTTTCACCACTATTGCATTGTTATTTTGTTTGAGCATCGGATGTATGGTTTCAATTATGTTCTGTAGTAGCGTTTGTATATTGACCGGTTCCCGCTTTAGCGACATTTCACCAGACTCTATTTTGCTAAGATCCAGAATGTCATTAATCATTTCCAACAAGTGTTTTCCGGCATAGTTGATTTTCTTGAGGTCCGCGAGATCGTTCGAACGTCTTTCCTCCAAGGCCCCCTCTTCCAACATCTCACTGTATCCGATGATTGCATTAAGCGGGGTTCTTAACTCATGGCTCATGTTCGCTAAAAATTGGGTCTTCGCTTTGTTTGCCGCCAATGCGTGATCACGCGCCACTTCCAGTTCCGAGGTGCGTTCCGATACACGGCTCTCTAATGTCGCATTCACATTAGTAAGCCGAGTTAATAATTTTGAGAAATATAACGGTAAAGCCACAAATCCAATCAAAATACCAATGGACAGAGGCGGATGTTGTGACCAAAACGCGTTGGTAACGGCAACAACACCAAATCCTACAATTGCGCAAACCATTGCTATAAACAAATAGAGTTTACCAAAGCGCAGGCCGTTACCCATGATGACCCACAAATAAAAGGAAAATATAACGGCTCCCGCCTCACTCATGGTATACATAGCGACGCTAAGACCTGACATGTCAGCAAAAATACCGGCTAAACGCCGGAAAAAGGACGGCGACTGCGTACGGATAATTAAGACAATCAAAACAACGGAAATGGCTAGGTATGCACCTAGCGCATATAGGAGCGCGATCGCGTAATCTACTATATTACTTTCGGTAATTTGAAATAGAATGAATAACCCAACAAATATCCCCACCAGCAGACGCACTAACGCTTGCTCAAGTTCGTTGTTCCAGCGCTCTTGTATGATCGATAAGGCGGACATTATCTATTTGGCATTACATTATTGTTGTTCAATACATTATTTATATAGTATCGGCCATTTCACGCGTGTTTGAAGACAAAGGCACATAATCCCTCACAATCGATCGTGGTTCAGAGCAAAGCAGGCATCTATTAAAATTTCCGCGTGGCAGCCGCTAAGCAAAAGAACCATCTTTTTTGTGCGACAAACAACCGGGTAGATAAGCCGCTTTCCGGAGTTGCTATATCGCAAAAATTCGGCCACCAAATGAAATTTCGGAAATTTATCGATATCTATTAGCGTTTTCTTATCCTGGACGTATTGGCCCTCTTGTCAGTCCGGCTAAAGGTTACCAATCTAATCATTTGTGGAGATTTGAAATGAACTCATCGATAATGATCGCATTTTTTGCCACTATTATAACCATTTTGGTCTATTCCTTGGCAGGTAAGGCCAATAATAAATATTTAAGAGGCACTATACAGATTGCTTCTGTTATTGTGGGTATTTTTGTAACTGGTGCTGTTTCATCGGATTCAGCAGTTGCTGCGAAATCCGGTGAATATTTTTTTTACATGATGATTGCGGTAGCAATTGGTAGCAAAATATTTGGCAAGAACAATTCAAGGGCAAATGCTTAATCGGGTAACCAGGATTCTAACCAGCCCAGTTATACGGGTTGTTCCAAACCAAAAGCTTTCGCACAATTCACCGTAATTCCCTACCACGGCGTGTCCGGCCCCACTGGAACAATGCCCGAGGGATTCAAGGCGCGGATTGAATAATAACCGGCTTTGATATGTGCCGGATTAACCGTCTCGGCCATGCCGGGAAGGTCATGAATGCGCTGAACGTAAGCGCGAATGTTGGGATAGTCCCTCAAGCGCTTAAGGTTCGTCTTGAATAATCCGTAGTAAGCCAGGTCAAATCGCACTAGTGTTACAAAAGCCCGCACATCGGCTTCCGTCAGTTGATCGCCCAGTAAATAATCCCGGGCTTGCAGGCGATGCTCTATGTATTCCAGACTTTCGAACACGTCCTTAACGGCTTTTTCATAGGCGATTTGGGTTGTGGCGAATCCGGCGCGATAAACGCCATTGTTGAAGCGGTGGTAGAGGCGATCATTCACGATGTCGATTTCGTTACGCAACCGTAAGGGGTAAAGTTCGAATCGATCATCGGCAAGACCGCCGAATCCATTATTCAGCATGCGAATAATCTCCGAGGATTCGTTATTCACTATGGTCTCCCGCTGCTTGTCCCACAATACGGGCACAGTGATTTGGCCGGTATAATCGGGCTTGGCGCGCAGGTAGAGTTCATAAAGATATTCAGAACCGTAGAAGGGTTCCGCCTGTGCGCCGGGAAAAGATTCGGCGTTGCCGCCGAAACGCCACACTTTTTCCGTTAACTGTGGTTCCAGTACGGTGACCGAGATGACGTTTTCCAAACCTTTGAGTTTGCGAACCATCAGGGTACGTGACGCCCAGGGACAGATCAGCGCTACATATAAATGATACCGGTTCGGTTCCGCGGCAAAGCCTCCTTGACCACTGGGGCC
>JASFLF010000225.1:0-6064 GCA_050118235.1 Gammaproteobacteria bacterium
GGAGTAACCCCGTTGGTTTTATTGCTGAATTTATAGGGCATGATGCGGTAAAAATCGCTGAGCACGCTGTTTTTGAGCAATTCGCTGTGCAATTGCGCCACGCCATTGATGGCGCTGCTGCCCACGGCCGCCAGGTTGGCCATACGTACATAACGCTCGCCGTTCTCTTCAATGAGGGAAACCCGGGAAATCAGACCTTCATCGCCGGGAAATAAATTGCGCACTTCATCCAAGAAGCGGTAATTGATTTCATAGATGATTTCCAAGTGCCGCGGCAAGGTGCGCTGGAACATGCGCACCGGCCATTTTTCCAGGGCTTCGGGGAGCAAGGTATGGTTGGTGTAAGCGAAGCTTTTCTGGGTGATCGACCAGGCGGTGTCCCAGTCCATATGATGATCGTCGATTAACAGCCGCATGAGTTCGGCCACGGCGATGGCCGGGTGCGTGTCATTGAGCTGGATGACGTATTTTTCATGAAAGTGATCCAAGCCGTCGCCGGTATTGATATAAATGCGCAGCATATCTTGCAGTGAACAGGAGACGAAAAAATACTGCTGCTGCAAGCGTAATTGTTTGCCGGCTTCCGGTTCGTCATTGGGGTACAGCACTTTGGTAAGGTTCTCCGAGATGACTTTTTCTTCCACCGCCTGGTAATAGTTGCCGACGTTAAAAGCCTGGAAGTCGAAGGACTCAGGCGCCTCCGCCGACCACAGGCGTAGAAGGTTGGCGTTATTGACGCGATAACCGGGAATGGGTGTGTCGTACGCGACGCCTTTGACTTCCCGGTCGGGAATCCACAGTGCACGGTGATTACCGCCATCGTCGGTGAAATGCTCGGTGTAGCCGCCCAGCTTGACCTTGAACGTGATTTTGGGGCGGGCCAGTTCCCAGGGATTACCGGCGTGCAACCATTTATCGGTGTGTTCCACTTGCCAGCCATCGTTGATGCTTTGATCGAAAATGCCAAATTCATAACGAATACCGTAGCCGATGGCCGGAATTTCCAAAGTGGCCAGCGAGTCCATATAACACGCGGCCAGTCTGCCCAGGCCGCCGTTGCCCAGGCCGGGTTCTTCCTCTTGCTCCATCAATTCTTCCAAGTCCAGGCCAAGGTCCTCCACCGCTTGTTTGACATCTTTCATGACGCCCAGGTTGATCAGATTGTTGCCCAGGTGCGGGCCTAACAAGTATTCGGCAGACAAATAACACACAGTGCGGGAGCGGTTGATTTTGTAGGCCTGGGCGGTTTTGATCCAACGGTGCAGTAAACGGTCCCGCACCGTATAGGCCAGAGCCTGGTAATAATCGTTAGGTGTGGCCACATCGGGAAAACGTCCTTGGACATAAAACAAATTGTCCAGCAAGGCTCTTTTCAGGGTTTTCAATCCCAGGCCCGTGCGGGTTGGTTCGTATTCGGTGGCTTCAATGTGTTGCTTGGCGGTTTTGGTGGGTGTATTCATGATTTAATCGGCCTTGATGTTTGTTGGTTTGATTTTTGTGTATGAAGTCTCTTTATAAAGACTCTTTATAAAGACTCTTCATAAACCATAAAGCCTATAAAGCCAACGGCTAAAGTTGTTCAGGGTAGCTGGAAGAATACTTTTTATACAAATGGGTATAATGAAAATGCCTACAGTAATAGTAGTTCGAACAGCAAACTTTTAAAGCTTAGCGTAACAATATTTCGAAAATATTATTTGTGGTTCGTCGTTCGTGGTTCGTGGTTCATGGTTCGTTGAGGGGGGCGGCCGATTACGCCGCTTCGTGGCGGGTGTCCCGAGTATTGAGCGTTTCCTGGATTTGTTCTATAAGCTGATGGATCTGTAACTTATTGTGCAACAGAATTTTCCGCGTTGGGGAGGTGGTGCGTAGCGGTGGGTTGTGTTCGTTGTCATCCGTAGCCAGGACAATGATGGGAACGGCTTTTAGCCGTTCGTCGTCGTGTAAGGACTGCATCAATTCCGCAGGTTGTATACTAGGGCCCAGAAGATCCACAACGATTATGGAGGGTACGGTGTCGTGCACAAATTTCAGTGCCAGGTCGCTGGATTGCGTTTCGCCGACTTGATAGCCTTGTTGTTGCAATGCATCACGCAGGCTTAGTCGTTGGTCTGTATCGTCTGAAACAATCAAAATCGGCGCCATAGGTTTTTTTCTTACCCATTTTTTTATGTTCGCAATAAATGCCTCCAAGTCGATGGGTTTGAACAAATAGTCGTCCGCGCCCAGTGCATAGCCAAGACCTTGTTCATCCAACGTAGTGAGCATGATGACAGGGATATCCTTCAATTCAGGGTCGTCCTTGAGTTGTTTTAACACCGTCCAGCCATCCATGCCCGACATCATGACATCCAGGGTGATGACGTCGGGGCGAAGCGTCCGCGCTAAATTCAACCCCGTGTGTCCATCGGAGGCGGTTACCACCTTAAATCCTTCGTTATTCAAGTAGAACTTAACAAGTTCGAGAATTTGCGGGTCGTCGTCAATCACCAATATTGTTCCGCTGGCATTTTCTGAGCCCCCGCCGGTTTGCTTTTCCATCCGGCGCTTTGCGGTTTGTTTTGGCGCATGACATTGATCGTTGTTTTCCATCACGATGGCGGGTAAGCGCACGCTGAACGTCGTGCCTTGCCCGGGTGAACTGTTGACGCTGACATCTCCGCCCAGCATTTCGCAGAAGCGTTTGGTGATTGCCAGCCCCAGTCCGGTACCGCCGTATTGACGTGTAGTGGAACTGTCCGCCTGGGAAAATGGCTGAAAGACGCGCTGCAACTGCTCGGCGGTCATACCTATCCCCGAGTCCTGGACCTCGAAGGTAAACCACTTGCGGTCGCCCACTTGATCGCTGCTGGTGTAAACCGATATCCGACCGTTTTTGGTAAACTTAGTGGAGTTGCTAATAAGATTGAACAAGATCTGCCTGAGTTTGGTGGCGTCGGAGCGCACTTGCCCCAGCGGTGCGCTGCGGTGAACCTCTAGTTGATTGCCGTTATTGCCGGCCAGCGGCTGCGCAGTGCTGACAACTTCATCGAGCAATTCATCGAGGTTGAATTCCTCCAGGTACAATTCCATGCGCCCGGCTTCGATTTTCGATAAATCCAGAATTTCGTTGATCAGTGTCAGCAGGTGTTTTCCGGCTATTTGGATTTTATGTAAATCCGGCGATATTTGCGCGTAGCCGTCTTCCGCGGCTTCTTCTTCCAGCATTTGGCTGTAGCCGAGAATCGCATTCAAAGGCGTTCGCAACTCATGACTCATGTTGGCCAGGAACTGGCTCTTGGCCTGGTTGGCGGACTCGGCGCTGAGCTTTTCCACCAGAGCCGCCCGGGCTTCTTCTTCGGCGTGTTTAGCCTCGGTCGCATCTTCGCCATAAGCATGGATGATGTTTTGGCCACGTACGGGTGCCAGGGTCCACAGCAAGGTCCGATTGTTATAGCGTACTTGCAGATCGGTGAGCGGTTTTTGAGTACTGACAATCTGCGCTGTGAGAGCTTGCAGATTGGGCGGAAGGAGGTCCAATATTCGCTCCTCGTCAACCGCCAGTTGTGACAATATGCGATAACCGGCGGGATTGATGTATTGGATGGTAGAGTCTCTGTCCAGTGAGAGAATAAGTCCCGGGGCGTGTTCCGCAAACGCCGCCATGCGGGTGAGATCGGTCAGGCCGGTTTTAATCACCGTAGACTGTTCCTTGAGACGGGCCGAAGCGGTGTTCAGTGCAGAGCCTAATCTTGCCAACTCCGGGGAATTGGTGTTCACCGGAACTTGTTCACCGTTGCACCCAATCAACCGATCGGCAAATTCCGTGTAGGTGCGAATGCTGTCCACAGGTCGGCGCAAGGCCAGGGTCAATAACACACTGGTGACTATTAGAATAACCAGTCCGACAAGAGCATTATTTCCCCACACGTTGGCGAGTTCCTCGGAGATTGCCTGCATGCTATAACGTATCTTTATCCACCCCAACAATTCCCCAAGCATCACAGGCTGCCACACTGTCATGGTGTTGTCGGCAATCAGCACTCTGATTTCAGCGTTGCCGGGCGGTGACAATGGCGTTTGCGCGTAGCGGGGTTCCGGTTCCGCGTCATTGTTTCGGACAACATCACCCAGCAGCTTACCGCTGGCATCGCAGATTTGGATACCCAATACGCCGGGGAAACGCGCCGACCGAATCAAAGACAGCTCGATAGAGGTGTAATCCCGTACCAACAGATAATCTGCCGTAGTCGCCGCGAGATTGCGCGCCAACACTTGTACTTGAAGATTCAAGTGCTTGGCGCGGTATTGAGATTGTTGCACTATGCCGTGAATCGTAAAAGCCGCCATGGAAAGGGCAAACAACAGCAAAAACAGCAACACCAATTGCGTGCTGAGCCGTCGCGGCCACAGTGTGAAACCGGGGTGGCTGAGGGTGTTTTTATGTGTATCCATTGCGGCTATTTCCAATCCGGCAAACCGTCTCTACCAAAAACTACTTAAACGGTTTTACCAGTTGCCGCACGATATTGTATTCCGCGTCGGAGGTTGGGGCGAAGCCATCGTATTTCTTATCCAGCGCTTTGATGATGTGATGGTGATCGGGATTATTGCTGTCCAGATTGAGGAAGGCTTGGCGTAATTGATTTAACAACTGCTGGTCGATTTTAGCACTGGCAGCGATATTGTACGGAGGCAACTCGGGCGTGCGATACAAAATGCGTATTCCTTTGCCTTCCCATTTGTATGCCATAGTGTCTTTTAAAATTCCGGCATCGTAGTCGCCGTACAGCACGGCACGGACGATGTTGTCGTAATGGCCGAGAAAATCATACTGGCCCAATTTATCCAAAGGCATACCCGCGCCCACCACGGCCGCCCGCTGCAGCAAAGCGGCCCGATCGCCAAAGGCGAATCTTCTATCCGCCAGGTCTTGCACGGTTTTGATGGGGCTGTCATCGCGCACGACAATCATCAACTGAAAAGATGCTTTTTTATCGGTTACCGTCTTGGCCACCAATTGAGTATTGCCCTGGGCGTTGGCGCGTATGTAAGCAACAGGTGTCAGGTAAGCCACATCCACATTGCCGGAGGCCACTTCTTTAATCGCCGCCGGCATATCCGGAGACAACTTTAATGTGACAGGGCGGTGCAATATCTCGCTTAAATATTGCGTGAGGGGACGCAACCGCTTTTGCATGATCGCCGGGGTGTCCATGGCCACCGAGCCAAGGCGAATCGGTTCCGATGATGCGTTGTCCGCCACAGCAAGAGTTGGTAAAAACAACAACATAACAAGTATATGAACGGCCAATTTGTTCAACATATCTCGCCTCCGGTGGGATTCGTGCCGCGGTTTATCGGATTAAATTCACGTCTACTCGTGTTATCGGCAATAAGTTGGTGAAGCTGTAGTAAGGGACAACGCCAAGGGATATAGCCAAGGGACCTGACTAAGAGGCTTGATTGTTAAGTTGGCTATAAACAACGCTGGAATAATCGATGATTCTATTTCTACCGGTGCTTTTCGCGGCATATAAGGCATCATCGGCGTTGCTAATCAAGGTTTCCGGGGTACTGCCGTCATCCGGATAACCTGCCAAGCCAAAACTGGCAGTAATGGGGATCTTGTAAGAATCAATCGCCAGGCGTTGCGCTTCGATGGCCGCGCGGCAGCGTTCCAGTACTTTTGTCGCCACGCTGGTGTTGGTGTTGGGAAATAACAATAAAAATTCCTCACCGCCGTATCGGAAGCAATAATCGCAACGGCGAATATTGCGCAATACGATGTCAACCACGGCTTGAAGTACTTTATCGCCCACAGGATGTCCACAGCGGTCATTGACGGTTTTAAAATGATCTAGATCGAACATCGCCATACTCAATGACTGATGGTTGCGGTTTGCCGCGGCCAGCTCGCGTTGCAGAAGTTCATCCATGGATAGGCGGTTGAGCACGCCGGTCAACTGGTCGGTACGGGCTTGGTTATTCAGTTCGCAATACATACGGTCCAACGACACCGCCATTTCATTGATGTTGTGCGCGAGCTTGCCCAATTCGTCCTGCGAATGGACCTTGGCTTTTC
>JASFLF010000226.1:0-6063 GCA_050118235.1 Gammaproteobacteria bacterium
GCCGCTGGTTTGGCCTGAGGTGTAGCCCGCAAGGGTGTTCCTGCCTCGGCGCGTTGGGGCACCGCCTTTTGAGTTCGGGATTTGGGGGTAGCGTTGGCGGATTTTGGTGTCGGTTTGGGGGATTGGGCTGGCTTGGGCGCGGGCTTGGCGTCTACCTTATTTGGATGCGATCGAGACTGCGAAACGCGTTTTACAGGCGCCTTACTTACCGTGGTAACCGGTTTTTTGCTTGGGCTCTGGGTGCCTTGCCGCGGTGTTGTTTGCTGTGCTGGAGTGGGTTTTTGCCCACCTGTCCGTGCTCGAGCCGGTTGCGGTTTTTGCGCACGGCTGCTGGGTGTTTTCTGCGGCGGCTTAGAATCTACCGACGGCTTGACGCTTTGCGCTGGCTCATCCACTTGAGTGCGCAATAGTTGCCGCTCCTGATCCGACAAAGGTCTTTTAGGGGGGGGCGATTGAAGGGTATTAGCCGTGGGGGCGTTGCTCTCGTCTCCCGGCGTAATGACACGTTTGATGGTTTCATCTTCCCGTATTCCCAATGTGGTTTCCCACATAAGCTGGTCTGATATCCATTGGCGTTGCTGCTCCGGTTCTGTTGTCTCCTCCACCGGGGGTGGTTCGTTGTTCCGGAAAAATTCGTCAAAATAATCATCCAGCCCGGCGTCATCTTTAGACCGGGCCGATTTAGGCGGTTTTTTTTGTGGTGGTTTTGCCATATGGGTATCAACTTATTGATTACTAGATCAAAATCCGTGTCGTATTGGATTCGTTTGGATGTCGGGAAACAGCTACACAGTTTGGATACATTTCGGTAGCTGACTGAAGAACTTTAATTTTTTGTGCAGAATGTCACGAAAGACTTATTGTAATATTAGTAGGGAATTAAATAAAAGGGGAGGGATCGATGTGATATTTTTTGGGGGATTCTGCGGTGCGTATATGATCTTGCGAGCTTTTGCCAACATCCAAATCTTTTACTTGAACATATTGATGTTGATTTTTATCGTAAATGATCCGAACTACGGGCTTTAGGTAGCCGGGTGTAAAATTACTTTTAAACTACCAGGGCGCGACGCCGCTTCAAATGCCTGTAACGCCTGATACAAGCTGAATTGATGAGATATCAGTGGCGTTGGATCAATTTGGTTGTCTGCAAACAATTTTAACGCTGGTTCGAAAGCACCGCAGCGTGAACCAATGATGTTTATTTCATCCACCACTATTCGGGAAAAGTTAAAGCCCGTTTCTCCAGCATAAGTGCTTTTCAATACGATAGTGCCAGTGGGTTTAACGGCTTTGATCGCTGACTGCAATCCACTGGGTGAGCCGCTGGCTTCTATGACGATGTCAGCCTCGGAGCTTGGCAACTGGTGATCGTCAATGGCAGTAACGCCGAATTGCTTGAGAATTTGTTTTTGCTTGTCATGTCGAGCAACCACGCGCAACTGACATTGGGTGGTGTTGACAACTTGCGCAATGAGTAGCCCTAGACGACCGGCACCAATTACTAACACACTATTGCCCGGATCAATATTTACTTGCTCCAGGATCCGCGCCGCCGCAGCGACGGGTTCGGCAAATACGGCTTTTTCATCAGGCAAATGATCCGGTACGACATGCAGGTTTGCCACGGGCAGGCTAAGATAGTCGGCAAATGCGCCGTTGTGGTTCTTGATTCCCAGCACACTGCGTTGTCTGCAGTGTTTGCTTAGTCCGCTATGACACAGTGCGCACTGTCCACAGCCTATATTGATTTCACCAACCACTCGTTTGCCGATGAGGTGGGCCGCTTCAGGTGCCTGGACCACTTCCCCGACAAATTCATGGCCTGGGATACCGATAAAAGGGTAATAGCCTTTTAGCAGTTGTAAGTCTGTGCCGCAAATTCCCGCCTGCCGCAGCCGAATAAGCGCCTCGCCGGTTTTGAGTTCGGGAAGTGGCAAATCATCGCGTAATATGATCGTCTGGTTTTCCAACCAGACGCCCCGCATGGTTTCGTTCTTCGATATTGGCATTAGTGTATTACGGGCAAGGACTGAGTAAGACGTAAAATCTGATTTCAGTCCACTGGATGGGTTGGGTTTTTACACGTTCTTGTGAGATCCGTCGCAAAAGGGCTTATTGGCGCTGTGTTTACAGCCGCATAAAAAAGCTTTTTCGGTCTTTTCCGCAGTAAACGATATAGGGGTGAATTCTGTACCCTTATGCGAACCATCGCAAAATGGCTGGCTGTTGCTGCGGCCGCAGGCGCACCAATAATAGGTTTTGCCTGCCTCGACTTCGACGCCAAAGGGTGATTTTTGTGGGATATCAGGATTTGCCATTATTTCCTCCGCAGGGCATGTTGTTAAACTTATGTTTTTAAACTTGTGCTGTTAAGCTTATGTTGTTAAAAAAGGCAGTGCAATCTTGACTATTTATCCGGATCACTGCTACATCCTCTATATAATAGTTCATTGGTTGGGCACTAAGCGTGTTTCGTAGAACAGCGCTTGCTTAGAACAATGCTTGCGTATAAAAAACCGTATAGTAATACAAGCTGTCACTACAACGATAGTAATAAAAAACAATCCAAATAATCAGGTTAAATCCATATGAAGACTACAATACACTGGTGTTTGTTTTTCGGCATGTTCTTCAGCGCTTTTACACTACAAGGTGCCGATGATGCGAAATCCAAAATCACCGACAACGACGACAAACTCCTTTTGGAAAAAGTGGTTGATAACGTATACGCGATTGTCGGGCCGTTGGGCAATCGTTCGCCGGCTAATCTGGGTGATAACGCTACGTTTGGTTTCGTGGTGACCGATGCGGGCGTGGTATTGATCGATCCCGGTGGTACGTATAAAGGTGCGCAGCGCATTCACGAAGTAATTAAAACCGTTACCGACAAACCGATAATATATGTTATCAATACCGGTGGCCAGGACCATCGCTGGCTGGGTAACGACTATTTCCAGCGCCTAGGGGCAAAAGTCATTGCCAGCAAAGACGCGGTAGCCGATCAAAAAAACCGCCTTAAGGATATTTATTTCGTGTTGGGTAACACGGCGGGCGACGAGGCAATGGAGGGCACGGTGGACCGTTATGCCGATATCCAATTCGACAAGCGATATGAGTTTTCCTTAGGAGGTTTTCAATTCGAAATAGTGCACCCCGGAGCGGCCCATTCCCCAGGCGATGCTTATGTCTGGCTACCGGCACAAAAAGTCGTGTTTTCCGGCGATATAATTTACATGGATCGACTATTGAGCTTGATGGCGTTTTCAAACAGCAAGGCCTGGATAAAAGCATTTAACGCCGTGGAAGCGTTGCAGCCGGAGCATGTGGTTCCAGGGCATGGCAAACCCACAACGCTGGCGGCGGCCAAACAATCGACTTACGAATATTTAACCATGTTGCGCCATAAAGTGGGGGAGTTCATGGACCAAGGCGGAGTGATACAAGATGTTAACAGAATCGATCAATCCCGGTTCAAAGATTTGGAGAATTATGATTCTTTAAAAGGCCGTAATGTACAACAGGTGTATCAGGAAATGGAGTGGGAATAGGGCGAGTCGTTGAATTACAGTCGGCGTGGTGAATTCGATCTTCAGCCGGCCCGATTTTGCACGGATTTTACTTGAGCGTATTCATCGACGCTTCGGGGTTTTGAAAAATAATATCCTTGAGCGTAGTCTATACCCAAGTTGGTAAGCTTTTTGACGATATCTTCGTTTTCCACAAATTCCGCTACTGTTTTCATTTTCATGGTGTGACCAATGGTGTTGATGGAACTCACCATCACTTCATTCACTTTGTTATGGACGATTGCCCGCACTAAGGCGCCATCGATTTTCAATATATCCACATCCAGGCTTTGCAGATAGGCGAAGGAACTCACACCGCTGCCAAAATCATCAAGGGCGAACTTACAGCCCAGCCCTCTTAAGGTGGATATAAACCGTTTAGTTTGAAACAGATTAGTGACCATGGCGGTTTCGGTGATCTCGAAACAAATTCTTTGCGCATCGATATCGTGCTGGTCGAACATGTCGATTACATAGCCAAGCATAATTGGATCGCCGATGGAGTCTCCCGAGAGATTGATGGTGCATAAGCTGCCTTGTAGCAAACCTTTTTCAATGCACTTGAAGGTCTCGCGGATGACCCAGCGGTCTATGCCTTGAATCAAATGATAACGTTCCGCCGCCGGTATAAACGCCGCCGGCGGGATTATATTGTCGTTTTCATCCACCATTCGGACCAGTACCTCGTGCATAACTTCATCAGGATCGTTCAATGAATGAATGGTTTGGGCGAAGAGCTTGAATTGGTTTTTCTCCAATGCGGTTTGTATTTTGTGGGCCCACTGAATATTCTGAGCGTGTTGCGCCAGGGCCTGGTCATTGGGCTGGTAAACATGGACACGGCCACCGCCTTCGTTTTTGGCGACATAGCAAGACGAGTCGGCCGCTTGCATGACGTGACTGATGTTGCCGCTGTGTTTATTCAGCATCACTAAACCTACGCTGGCCCCGACACTGAAACTTTTTCGCCCGCAAATAAAACGATAGCGAGTTATATCATCCAGAATATTTTTCAAAATCTTCAACGCCCACCCCGACTCACAGCCGACCAATAGAAGGCCGAACTCGTCACCGCCGAGACGCGCCAAGGTATCACTGTCGCGAATTCTGTTCTTGATTATTTTCGCCAATTGTTTCAGTAATGAGTCTCCGGCGGCGTGACCGGCCTGGTCATTGACGATTTTAAACCGGTCTAAATCGATGTAACACAATGCGTGTTGCTTGTCTTCCACGCCCACTTCGTGCAACGCGGCCCGGATGCGGCGTTCAAATTCAGCACGATTGATAAGGCCGGTTAACGAGTCGTGACTGGCTTGGTAAGTCATTTCATTGGTCAATTGATGCATGGCGGTTACATCCCACAAGTTGATGTGCGCGACTTCCACATCGGCAATGTAACTTATTTGTTGCTCATAAACCTGGTCGCCTATTTCTATGACGCGGATTTGAGGTTCACCGCTTTGCTTGGCCATCGTGATATATTGTCCCAAGTTCCTCAGCACTTCATGGTCGCCGTTTTTGTGCGCCAAGTCGGGAAACAACAACTCCGCCTGTGGATTGAGATAGCTTATTTCATGGGCACCCTGTTGGTTTTGTTGTACTTCGATGATGGGCATGGGACTAAAGCGTGGAAAACTGGCCAAGCGTTTTAATTCGCGTTCATAGCGTTTTTGTTCCGAGACGTCACGGACAATGGCGCTGATGAACAACTCGTCGTCTGTTTTCAGCGGACTTAAACTTATGTCCACCGGGATAGTGTCACCGTTTTTGCACTGCGCGGTCAATTGCTGACCCTTACCCAACGGTCTTGCCGTGGGTTTTTGGTTATAGGAATCCCTTAATGCCAGATGCCGTTGGCGAGAAGCTTGTGGCACTAGAATCTCCACAGGCTTTCCGACCAGTTCGGCGTTGGCGTATCCCAGTACATTCTCGCAGCGCTGATTGACCAGAATAATCGTGCCCGAGCTGTTGGAGATAATGAGGGGATCAGGCGTGGATTCCAATAAGGCGCGAAATTGCGCCTCGCTTTTACGGATTAATTTTTCCGCTTCCCGGATATGGTTTAAATCGCGGCTGTGTTGCAACACGCCTATGGGTTTGCCTTGCGCGTCGCGTACTACTCGAAACTGGATTTCCAGTGCGCGACCGGCGTGATTTTTGGGATCGTCCGCTTCCAAAGTAATGGTGACATCCTCGCCGCTCTTGCGAGTGGCGCAAATGGGGCAGGTAGACTCTTGCGAAGGGTGGCAATACAAAGATGCGGCCCTGCCGGCGACGGCGTCGCCACTTTGCCCCGTCGTTTTATAATAAGCGGGATTGCCGCGTATGATGCGATCGCGCATGTCCACTAACACCATAGGTTCATCGACAAGCTCTATGGCGTTTAACCATTGTGATTCCAGGTGATTGAGTTGGGCATGACGGGTCCTGAAGTGCTGATACAGTTTTATCGCGCAATAGGCGAATACCATTGCCACGGGTAGGAGAATCCACG
>JASFLF010000227.1:0-6056 GCA_050118235.1 Gammaproteobacteria bacterium
CAGGCGGATCAAACGACAAAAAATCCTGTACGCTTTTTTTAGTATATACGCGCCATCCCCTGAACTTAAGTGCTTGCCATTGATATCACGATTGCCTTTCATCAGTAGGTAATGCGTTTTTGTTCATGATCAGGGGGCACCCCACGCCGGTGTAAGCTGTATCCAAATTTGCAGAAATTGCCGACTCAGTCTTTGAGCCGTTATATTCGCCGTATATTCAATATTTATGAATAACTATTCCTATAATAGACTTGACATTTATTTATCAAAGGAGAATATTTCGCCTTAATTGTTCAAAAATTTTGAAAGCTCTTTTGCGAATCAACAGATGATGAAAATTACACTAGACGCCCTCATTGTATTAGACGCCATCGCCCGCAAAGGCAGTTTTGCCGCGGCGGCTGATGAGCTACACCGGGTACCTTCCGCGGTCAGCTACACCGTGCAAAAGCTCGAACAGGATTTGGACACCGAAATTTTTAATCGCAGCGGTCATCGCGCGGTGTTAACCCCGTCGGGAAAAGAACTTCTGGAACACGGCAGGCACTTGCTAGTGGCCGCGCAGGAAATCGAAGCCCGGGTAAAACGCGTGGCAAAAGGTTGGGAAACGGAATTGCGCATCGCCATAGACAGCCTAATTCCCTTCGAAAATCTATTTCCCTTGCTGGAGCGGTTTTATGCCACCGATTGCGGGACCCAACTACGCCTGCGCAAAGAAGTGCTAGGCGGGACCTGGGAAGCACTGATCAATAGTCGGGTGGATTTGGTCATTGGCGCTAGCGGTGAAAGTCCTTCCACATCGAAGTACTCTCACCATGTCCTGGGCAGTATTGAAATGGTATTTGCCGTAGCCCCGCACCATCCCCTGGCATCACTGGCGGAACCCATCCCTAGAAAAGCGATTCAGCAATACCGGGCCATTGCCGTGGCGGACAGTTCACGGCAGATGACACCACGCACCGCAGAATTGCTTTCCGGACAAGACGTTTTGACCGTACCGGACATGGCAGCCAAGATACAAGCCCACTGCCAAGGCTTAGGAGTGGGCACTATCCCCAAAACCATAGCGGAAAAAGAACAACAAAACGGCCGCTTGGTGATCAAACAATGTGAAGGCGAAACGGTAAAACC
This sequence comes from Gammaproteobacteria bacterium, assembly GCA_050118235.1. GTDB lineage: Bacteria > Pseudomonadota > Gammaproteobacteria > SZUA-152 > SZUA-152 > JAJDNG01. Next base: position 1,132 of record JASFLF010000227.1, read on the forward strand.
CACATTGTCCATGGCTTGGCCGGCGGACAATCAGGGCAAGGCGTTGCTGTGGTTTGTCAACGAATTGAAAAAATCTGAGGTTGCGCAGTCGCTGTTACTGTAAACTTATGGCGTGATAAACATTCATACTATGAGAAAAAACAATCGTGGTGAATAATTAATTTAAAATCTTCAGCAGAATCCAGCGCACTAACTCCCATTGTTAGTCAATTTCAAATAAGCCTGATAACGATCACGGATTTCCCGCACATAGCGCACCGGTTCGCTGCCCCGGACATAACCATGCGCGGCATTGTTCGCGTATTTACTTTTTGATAGCAATAACATGGCTTTTTCCACATTATCAAACCAACGATTGGACGACCACCCTTGCCGCTTAGCCAATCTTCTAGCATCACGCACATGGCCGGCACCGGCATTGTAAGCCGCTAAGGCAAACCACATGCGATCGCGCACGGGCAATTCCGATTCAAAGCGATCCCGCAGCCAGGAAAGATAACGCACCCCGGCAATAATGCCTTGTTCGGGATCTTTGAGATTTTCGACCCCCAACTCGCGGGCGGTACGCGGCATCACTTGCATTAACCCACGGGCGCCGGCCCAGGACTTGGCATTGGGATCGAAGCGGCTTTCCTGGTACATTTGCGCCACAATTAGCCGCCAGTCGAATTCATGTTCATCCGCTTGGGCTTTGACCAAATCGTCGAAAGGTGACAATGCACCGCCTTCTCCTCGGTCTACCCGGTCTTCCACATGCTTGAGGATTCTGTGCGGCTCCTGAAAATATTTTTGATAGGTGATATTGTAAAACAACCCTCGGTACTCTTTTTTCAGGAACCGGTTAACAGCCGCGAGCAATTTCTCGTCTTCCGAGCGTACCACCCAACCGTGAGAAACCGGATCCCCCAACGCCAGCGTTCCTTTGATATCTTCACGCCAGGTCAATTCGATATCGAGTATATGGCTGTCCGAGACGGTCAAATCGTATTCCCCTTGCGCAACTTTGGCGATGATTTCTTCGGTTTCAAGGTTTTCGGGCGCGGGTTTTATGTCGATATCGATTCCCATGTCTTTTAGTTTTGACAAACTTCGCCAATAGGAACTGCTGGGCCTGACATAAAACGTCCTCCCCGCCAAATCTTCCAAGGTGTTTATGCTGTCATCATCGGCCCGCGTCACCACAATTTCGGACACCGTAGTTACGCGCCGGGAAAATTTCACACCGTTTTCCAGTTCAGCCTCTATGGTGAGCGATGCGGCCACCAAATCGCCCTTACCTTCCATCAGCCACGGTATCAATTGATCTCTGGACGGCGGCACCACCATCTGTAATCGCACGCCTTGCTGTTTGGCGAACTCCTTGGCCAGTTCATATTCAAATCCCATCAACTCACCCCGCCACAAAAAATAAGTCGCGGCGTTATTGCGCGTCAGCACACGCAAGACTTTTCGCTTTTTAATACCCGGCAAATCCGCTGTGTAGACAGGTTGTTTTATCTTGGTGAGTTTTTCGCGGTTGATATAACGATCCAGAGCTTGTTTTAACTGCTTAGCGTTGGGACGCATGCCCCAGCCGATGGCACGCTCCCCGGTCGCGTCAAAGGCCACTTTTAATCCGTCTTGGTACGCCAATACTTCCTTGACGATATTGCCGTCGGCGATAGCGACATCAAAACTATTGTTCGCCACGCCTTCCAGTATTTCCGTAATGGTAAGGTTTTCATCAACCGCTTCAATGCGAACCCCGGGAAATTTCTCTTTCATAGTGTTGGCCGTTTGCCAATAGGACGAGGACCTTTGCACTGCGATGCGCCGGCCCACCAGATCGGCGGGTTTGCTCACGTTGTCTCCCGCGCGGGTGACAATTTGTTCCTTGACGATTTCAACCGGCACACTGAATAAGACTTTCTCTTTACGCTCTTCGGTTATGGTCATATTGGCTGTGATCACATCACCTTTCCCTGCCAACAACAAAGGGATGTTTTCGTCAAATCGCTCAACAAAAATCCATTCGGGTTCCAAACCAAGGTGCTCGGCAAAATCACTGGCAAGTTCCATCTCCTGGTATAAAGGGGCGCCTTGTCTTGGCAAATATCCATCTTCCTCACTGCTGCGCGGCATCAAAAAACGGATGATGCCGCGTTGTTGCATCGCGTCCAAATCACCCAATTCGGTATAAGTGTCAGCGAGATCGACAATGTATTGTTTATTGTTGGTAGGGAGTTTTCGCTGGTCGCCGGTTGGTTCTTTTTCACAACCGGCTAAAATAAGTGCCAGAGCGAGTAACGCGCTTAGGATTGTTAGCTGGAGAATTGTTCGCTTCACTATCACCACCAAGTCTTTAATACATCAAAACGATTGTCCCATGAATAGACCATTTTAACTACACATGGGCCGCAATCCACTAATCCGGATCTTGTTATTTGGTTGAGTAAAACAGCTTCCCGCTTAATAAATCAATGACTTGCAAAAAACCGCCGCCGCAAAACTCCGGTTGAAATCGGATGGTTAGCCGTTATATAAATCATTACGGCTAATTTTGGGAGCGCTTTATGTATTCATTGGATGTTTCAACGCAAAATTTTAAGGATGTCGTCGTCGACGGCTCGTACAAAAATCCCGTTGTAGTGGATTTCTGGGCACCATGGTGCGGTCCTTGTAAAATGCTCAAACCCATCTTAGAAAAACTCGCTGAAGAATATCAGGGCAAATTTGTACTGGCCAAAATCAATTCCGATGAAAATCAGGAAATCGCCGCGCAATTTGGGGTACGGGGTATTCCTTCAGTAAAAGCCATACGGGACGGAAAGATAGTCGACGAGTTCTCCGGCGCGTTGCCGGAAAATGCCGTACGTGAATGGTTGGATCGGCTAATTCCCTCGCCTTCTGAGGAACTGCGCGTGCAAGCTCAGCAGGTTTACGCGCAAGGTGATGCGGACCAAGCGCTGCAACTGCTGCAACAAGCGTTACAACTGGATAATGACAACCATGCGGCGAAACTCGATACAGCCAAGATATTAGTCAACCAAGGCCAGTATGAAGACGCAAAAGCGCTCATCGATACCTTACCGGCCAATGTTCAAGTAGAGGAAGCCGTTGCCAAACTCATCACCCAGATCGACGTCGCTGAAAAAAGCCAACATCTGGAAGGCGAAGAACCGTTATTGGAAAAAGTCGCGGCCAATCCCGACGACCTCCAAGCGCGCATTGATCTTGCTAACGTTTATATCAGCAAACAGCAATACGCCGCCGCTATCGAACAGTGCTTTGAAGTCATCAAACGTGACCGCGAATTTCAGGACGACATCGGCAGAAAAACCGTGGTATCCATTTTCAACCTCCTGAACAACGAAGGCGACATCGTGCGCGAATACCGGCGCAAGCTGGCGTCTTTGTTGAATTAAAAAAATATTAACCACGAAGGCACGAAGCGGAAAAGACTTATTGGTTTTTCTTCGTGTGCTTCGTGCTCTTTATGGTGAATAGATTTTAGGTTATTCCGCAGAATCCGGACCACAGACAGCTTACGTCCCCACATAATACCGGGTCGCCTTAAGCCCCAAATTGATGATTTTCTGGATGAATTGCTCGTAGCTGTAACCGGCTTTTTCCGCCGCGTACGCCACTTCCTCGATATTGGCTATGGCTGGGTTGGGGTTGGCTTCCAATAAATATAACTGCCCGTCTTCGGTTAAACGTAAATCCATACGGGCGTAACCGCTGAGATCCAAACACCGATAGATGCGTTTACACAATCGAGTAATTTGTTCGGGCATGCCTAAAGGCAACGGCCTGACGTAATCATAGTCGATACCCCAGCGTTCGCGATAATTTGCATCCCATTTCACCTTGTAAGTTGCCATTTTTGGCATGTCATCGTGAATTTTGCCGAATATCAACTCGCGGAAAGGCAACACCTCCAAGCGCTGATTGCCGAGCACTGTCACGTATATCTCGCGCCCCTCAATATATTGTTCCGCAATCACATCGCCTTGCAGCATTTCAAACAATTGATCGGCTCGCTGAATCAATTCGTCTTCATTGGTCACATAAGAAGCTTGCGCAATCCCCACCGAGCCTTCTTCGATCAAAGACTTTACAATCATGGGATACGGTAGCTGGCTTACGAGCGATTTTTTAATCTTTTTACCGTAAGGGAGTACGGCAAATGTAGGCACTTTTATCCTGTGGTAAGTGAGGATTTTTTTCGAAAGCGCTTTATCGCGTGCCAACAGCAAGCCACGAGGATTACAACCGGTGTACGGCACATGTAACATATCCAAATAACTGACTACGTAATAATCCAAAGCGCTATAGCCGGCAAAATCCTCCAGCAAATTAAACGCGATGTGCGGCCGCCATTTCTCGACAACTTGACGAATAGGCGCAATGTCGCTCTCGACCGGTACGATCTGCACTTCATGCCCCAACTCCAACAGTGCGTTTCGCACATCGAATTCCGTTCCGTATTTTTCCATACGCGGATCGTTTTCGTCCTGTAAATCCTCCGGGGGCACCAAATCCCAATGCACCAACATCATCACACGCCGTTTTCTCATAAATTTTTTTCACAAACTAATGTGGAACCCCCCACTGTGTAATTTATTCATGACCAGCATGGTTAAACATGCCGCAAACTCCGGTTTCATCACATCATCTTTGCCGGTGACCCGCAATTTTAACGCATCGCAGCGCTGGATCATCTCCACCAGGACTTCATTGATCCGGTATTTGTATTCTCCGGTCCAGCGCTCGACGATTTCGATAATTTCAGTACGTACCCGTTTTATATAGGTAGAGGCTTTTTCATTATGGCCATGTTCCGGTGCATCGGAAAACAGTTTGCGTAAATCCAGATTAAAGAATTCAGGGCTGTCGGCCCCATAGCGATCCAATTTACGCTCATAGTATTCCCCTAAGGTCAT
>JASFLF010000228.1:0-6026 GCA_050118235.1 Gammaproteobacteria bacterium
TGCTGTTACTACATAATACGTAGCGGGATTAGTTGTATCGGTATTATTGGCATTAAAGCCGGTAGCCTGAACCTCCATTCCCACTTGGAAGCCGTCTCTGAGAAAACTGCCTTGGTTGCGGATAAACGAATTGCTCGCCGTATCCACGGAAATGTCGGTGACGCCTTTCACATGCGGCGCGGAAGGATCACCGTCCCACGACTTGATGAAGGTTTCGTAAATAAAGCGGTGGGGGGCGTTCAAGACCATGCCGATGCTGGCATCGTCACTGACATCGCCGTCAGGTAGCAGGCTGCGGTCGGAATTGTTGTCCGAGCCGGGCGTGGCATCACCTATGTACGCCTCCACCAGATAATGGCGCACGGCGTTGGCCAGCTTGGCGTCGTCGCTGAACAAATCCGCAAAATCGGGGAAAACCCCCTCTGTAAATTCGTTTACCAGTGTGTGAGACCAGACATCGGCCGCTGAATGGGTTAAAAATCCATACGTCCAGGAAAGGATTTGCAGCCGTTCTTCGGCGGAAAACGCTGCATCGCTTTGCGCCGCCCAGGCCATATCCAGGGCGCGAGTCAACCAAGTACCCGTATCCACCGGATGCATCACCGCCTGGCCGAAGGTAATGTCCGGGAAGCTGTCCGGGCCCACCGCCCCGCCGTAGAAATACGCCGGGTATTTTTCGATGGCTTCCAAGACCTTGGGATGGATGTCGTAGTCCTGGCCGGCGATGTTGAGCTTGCCGTCTTGCAGCAAGTCGACCCGCAAATCCTTGGCCACTTCCACGTGGGTGTTGGGCTTGAACGCCACTTCGGCCAATACATCGCTGGCCTCACCGGTATGCACCGTGTGCGCGTGCTCAAAGCCCAGTAAGTGACCGGTCTCATGGGCCACCATGTCCGCCAGCACGCCACCGAAGCTCGCCGCGCTCAAACCGCCGGCATCGATGTTGTCCGAGAACACAAACGCATTGTCGGTTTTATCCAGGTTGCCTTCGTCCACTTGTTCCGACAAGCCGATGAACGTGCCGTATTCACTGAAAGCGGCTCCTTCGCCGCCGATATAGATGGTAGAGAAATCAACGCCGTCCAGTGGTGAGTCGGTGGTAAATTGCACGCCAAATCCGGCAAAGTCTTTGTCCAGTTCGGCGAGCATGGCATCGATGATGTCATCGGTTTGATCCGTCAACGAATCGGGGGCTGCAAACGCAGCTACATCGACATCGTTTACCGTGACCGGCCCCTCATAGACGACATCTTGCGCACCGTCCAGGTCCAGGAAAACCAATTGATTGAACAATAGGCTGGATTCGCTATCGGGGGTTTCATCGGATTTATCCAATACCACATCCGTCAATATCACCGGCGTTTCATTGGCTAATTCGGGCGCGTCGAGCAGCAGCGAAATTCCGCTATTGTCTTTGTTGTCAAAGTCGACGGTAATCGGTGATATATCAGCGGATAGCAGCAGCCGCGGTTCGAAGGTTTCGAATTCCGCTTTGCGAATCGATAAATTCTGTTCTTTTCGCTGCTTGTTTCTCAGCTGACGGAATTTACGCGCGTTGAATATGCCCGGTCGTTTCATCTGTTCATCCTTTTAACAAAATACAAATTGATAGATAAATGGGAGTGAGTTGATTCGACAAGAACAGCCTAATGAAGAGATGTTGTCACCGTTCCTTCTACTACTTTGATACGACTCTTTTAACAAACTCAGGCCAATTTTTTCACAATCGGCCAAAGTGACTCCCCGCTACATTTTTTAACTTTTATTACGACAAACGCTTTAGCGCAAATCAGTCGCTTAAAGGTTCTTAAGGTTCGATATCGCAGGCTAGCACTCAACTTACGTACCCTGCTTTTGGTCTCATATTCTGAATTGTCTCTTTTGCATTGGTATTGTCGATGGAAGGGGCAATGATAACAATAGTACAAATGTACTAGTTTTTAATAAGAATTAATGATCTTTGAAGATCTCGATATCAAGTTTAATAATATACGAACCGTTATGAAATAATAGCGTCTTAATTGAGGGGTTTTTGCGGAGGCTATGTGCTAAGCAAGGGGATTCAACTCAGGCGCTCTATGTATACGTAAGTAGAGAACACTGATTATAAGTAGTAATCTGTTTCAGATTTGATACACAGTGATCACATTGTGGGAATATAAAAGTCGCTTTAAACTGCAATTTGTGTGTAACTCATACCAATCCGATGGTTCCACAGCCTTTTATCCGGCTCGAAACCTTGCCGGTTATTGGTTATGTCGATCCGATAACGTTTGATCGGGGTATTTTTACCAAGAAAAACTTCCTGCCGCGTTTCGGACTCGGCAGTCCGTGCGGGGCCGCAGCGGTCATAGTTCCCCCCACCCCGGTTATGCGTCAACTAGTTAAGATCGTCGTCAAAAGAATAAATAGATAGGTAATAAGGTGAAGTGGTTTGTTAGACATTTCTTAGCAATTAAAAGATTTCACTATTCCACAATCGTTACGCTAACACTAGCAATGTTAACAAAAGTCTTTCCCTTAGTGTGATTCTGCTAATGATATCCTTTAGCACATCGCCCGCCGGACTGTCGACCAAATCGGCTTAGGCTTGAAACTTCGTAAGAGATGCAGTCAGCAAACACATGATATCTTAACTTAAGCCCACAAACGGTAATGTGCTTGATAGCGTACTTTCTACTTGGTACTAATTAGTATTAGGTCAACATTAGATTCCATTCAACATATTAATTTTGCGACAGTCACTTGAATATGATGCCCTTTAATATAGATAGACTGCCCCGGCACTTTTTATACTACTGTTATCATTCTGGTCACCACCAATTCCTTTAGCACGACTGTCTTCACCTACTGCCCCTACCGCCAGAGTTTGGCCGTTAGCGGCCATAGCAACGGCGTATCCGAAACCGTCATCTGAGTCAGAATTACTCGCTTTGATATAGGCCTGCTGGCTCCAACTGCCGCCGTTTTGGGTAAATACATACACTGCTCCGGCATTATCTGCGCTGTCATCGTTCCCAGTACCATTTAAACCAATGGCACTGCTTGCCTCGCCACTAGCCCCTACAGCCAAGGTGTTGCCGTCTGCGGCCAGACTGACTTCCGTACCAAAACCATCCAGCTCACCGGTATTGGATGCCTTGATATAAGTCTGCTGAGACCAATTATCGCTAAAGTCGCGGGCAAAGATATACACTGCTCCGGAGTAACTCATATTGTTATTATCCTCCACACCCCCAACACCGACAGCGCTGCTATCCTCCCCTGTTGCGCCAACCGCCAGGGTACTACCATCAGCAGCGAGGCTAACAGATACGCCAAAACCATCACCAGCCTCAGAGTTGCTGGACTTGAGATAAGCTTGCTGACTCCAGGTAACGATGTGCGCAAATACATAAACTGCGCCAGCACTCATTGCATTGTCGTCAGTATCATCACCATTGACACCGGTTGCGTTGCTTGCTTCTTGGTATGCCCCTACAACCAGGGTATTTCCGTCCGCATCAAGAGCAAGGCTATAACCAAAGTAGTCACCTCCATCGGTATTGCTGGCTTTTATATATGCCTGCTGATCCCAAGAATTACCATTTCGTGCGAATACATACACTGCCCCCGACGTATACGCTGCGTTGGAATTCTGATCACCATTTATTCCAATGGCAGAGCTACTTTCGCGATACGCCCCAACCGCAATAATATTGCCATCGGCCGATATACTAACAGCCGAGCCAAACAAATCTCCCTCGTCCGTGTTACTGGCTTTAATATATTCCTGTTGACTCCAGGTATTGCCGCTGCGGGTGAACACGTATACGGCTCCGGCATTCGGTGCATTGTTATCACTTTGATTCCCACCAACGCCGGTTGCGTTACTTGCCTCCTTTTCCGCACCTACAACCAGAGTATTTCCGTCTGAGGAAAGGCTGACAGAGGCGCCGAAGCTATCAAGCGTGCCGGGATTAGAGGCTTTTATATAAGCCTGCTGGTTCCAGTGTTCTCCGTCTCGGGTAAATACATATACTGCACCGGTTTCGTTATAGATAGTGCCGACATGCTGTTCCTGGTTGCCATTAATACCTGATGCGGCGCTGGACTCATTTGGGGCCCCGACGGCCAAAGTACTACCATCAGCGGAGAGGCTGATCGCATATCCAAAATAATCACTCAGTCCAACTGTGTTACTGGCTTTGAAATAACCGACAGAGTCAGCTAAAGAACCACTAACCGAAACAGGTTCGGAATCACTACAACCGGTATCATCACAGGTTTGAAGAATATACTGGGCGTTCAAACGAGCGTATAGTGGAATGATGTGATCAACACTTCGCGCGCCTTGGGCAATGTCCTGGCCTACTTGGGTAAAACCGGAACTTCCGTCACTGTTTTCTAGTAGTTTGTAGTGGGTGGCGCCACTGACATCTACCCAACTAAAATTAAAAGTCTTGATTGAAGACGGTGTGAGCACTGGGACACCAGGCACCTCGAATATCGCTGATACTACGCAATCACCGGTTATAGGTCCCGTGGTATATGTGTTCCCATCCATACTACCATTACATCCGGTGATGTTAAGGAGACCATAGCCATCGTCTGGAGTGATGGTAAAGCTTGTGGTGGCACCATCATTCGCTGTGACATCGTTCGGGCTAATGCTCCCATTTGCCCCAGCATTGGTACTCACTGTGTGAGTGACGGCCGTTGCGCCGTCTTCACCTCCACCTCCACTGCACGCCGTCATTGCTATTAATACAGCTACAAACATACCTAGCGCAGAAAAACTACGGTAACAAAAAATAGTCAAACGACTTACCTCCATAATTGAAATCCTAATACAAGTACAAATCGACCAAAGCACTTTCTTTTTAATATTAGAAGAAATTGTCTACTAATACCATCACGCTAGAATAATTCTTCTTTCTCGAGGAACCACATCTCCTCTCTCTGATTTTGATCATATTTAGTCAATCTAGGTTCGTATCCTGGCAAGTCCCTGTCAATGTTTTTGTGCCGGGATATCCATTGGTACCACCAACTTAACTGGCTAACTATGACACGAACACGTCTATTGACTCGTTGAGAGCGGCTAGCCTGCCATTAAAAAAAACGATAGATGTTAAAATTGAAAACGTTACTAGCTCTATTTTAGTTCCATGCCAGAGCGTTTTACCTGAAAAAAGAACATAGGTGGCTTTTTTCTAGTCATCGGAGCGATCATCTTCTATCTAATATCTTCGGCCAAATTCAGATAAAAGTCCTTGATCCAGTTATCACTTTGCGCCGTTCGCGATGCGATCCCCGTATCAACTGCATATTTACTGGGGATGATATATTCACATATAAAAATTTCGGCTCAAAAACCCAAGGAGCGCAACGTGACTAACGCTGCACTCCTTGGGTTTGCTGCAGAGGTTTTAGTCTAAATAGCTAGACTATTCCTCCTCTTTACGCTTCACCGGTGCAACCTCTTTCGGCAGTCCCACTTCAAGGTCTTCATTGGGGCTCACCGCTTTACTGCCGGCTAAGTTGCAGGAAGTCTTTCAGCCAGTTACCCACACCGCCAGACTTGTCACTCTGTGCTTTGGATGGAGTGGCGTCCGTAACTGACGCGGGCAACTCCCACTCGATCGCAGGGATGGTGGCGTCGGTGGTGGCCTCGGTTTTCGCAGTCGTCTCAGTGGCCGGCAGTGCTTCCAAGACCGCAAACTCAGTTGAGTTTGCGGTATTTGCTGAGTTGGCCGGTACCGCGCTTTCGCTGACCATGGCGATGGTATCACTTTCGGTGTCCTCAGTGCCCTCTTCCCGTGGCAGGTTCACTATCAGCGGCGCACTCACTTGCGCTCGGCTGACATCCACCAGGTCCATGGCACCAAAGCCCACGATGTCGACGTCAATGGATTCAAGAATCGCCGCTTGGGTGGCTTCATCGATGTCCTGCTCGCCGCTGTGTTCCGCCGGGAGCTGACGCATTCCGGATTGCAACGCGGGAATCATGCCGGCGCTGGCATCGTTGTGCGCTTGACCCAGGG
>JASFLF010000229.1:0-6023 GCA_050118235.1 Gammaproteobacteria bacterium
TTTTCAGTTATGGTGATGCAATGTTTTTAACCAAATGTTTTTAACAACTGTTGAGTAAAAACCACTAAAACGATGGCAGCGGAAAAATCACTATCGGTGACATTAATGATCCCGGGATTGGTGTTTGCGCCTCGGCAACAGAAAGAAATATTCCCTCACTTACCCACATTACCGGCGCTCAGCGAGTTACTGCACCAGTCGCGACACATTTCAGGCCATGCATCCGGTTTTGAAACCATGCTTGCTACAAAGTTTGGTTTTTCCGCGCATCAACATACGCAACAACCTATTCAACACATTCAACACTCTATTCAACAACACATGCAAGAAACGCTGCCTATAGCGGCTTTGACTTACTGGCACGATAAGGGGCGGCCGCCAGGCAAAGCGGTGTTACGGGCCGATCCTGTCTATCTCAAAGTCGATCGAGATTGTTTGTATCTTTTAGGCCAAACTAGTTTGCAAGTATCGATGGACGAGGCGAAGGCTTTGATTTCACAAATCAATTCTTTGTATTCGGACATGCCGTGGTCAATGGAGATTGGCGCGGCGGATCGCTGGTATGTTTGTTTGGAAGATGAAGTTGACATTCAAACGCATTCCCTGCACGAAGCATTTGGTAAAAGTATTGATGCGTATTTACCACAGGGAACGGCGGGTAAAAAATGGCGAGCAGTGTTTAATGAAATCCAAATGTTATTACATAGCAGCGATGTCAACTTGAACAGGGAGATGAATCGGCGTCTACCCATCAATAGCCTCTGGTTGTGGGGTGAAGGGCCATTACCTTCAAGGCCCGCAAACCGTGCGTGCGCATTCGATTATGTGTGGAGCAACGAGCCGCTGTGCCGGGGGCTGGCACTCTGGGCCCGATGCCCCGGCGATCAATTGCCCGCTACGGCTAGCGAATGGAGTAAGCTCACGCAAGCGGGCCGGCATTTGATTGTGTTCGACGATATGCGGATTTTAGCCAGGGAAGATTTTCAATCCTTTGAAAGCAAGTTAATAGAATTGGACGAAACCTGGTTGGAGCCTTTGAAAAAGGCGGTGAAAAACGGTCAGGTGCAACTCAGTATCGAAACTGAAAACGGAACGGTATTTGAGTGCGCCAAAACGCTGTGGAAAAAGTGGTGGCGCAAGAAGCGGTTGTGGCATCAATGGTTTAATTAATTCAGCCCCGTTATTCGGGATCTGCGCGTAGAACTCAGAACTGGGCACGTCAACGCTGTTGTGGTCCGTTGAATTTGTGATACATTTAAGAAAAACTACTCTTGCATTTATTGGTTGGTGTTAAGACATCGATTAATAAGAATAACCGTAACGCACTAATATTGGGGTACTAATCAATGGAAGTCATTACCGAAGCCATTAAACAACTCAACGGCATTGTGTGGGGTACTCCCATGCTCATTCTTATTCTTGGCACCGGATTTTTCCTTATGCTGGGATTACGTTTAGTCCCCTTAGTTAAACTGAGTTACGGTTTCAATATGCTATGGCAGGGTCGTAAGGGGGAAGGCGAGGGTGATATTAGTGCGTTTAATGCGTTAATGACGTCGTTGTCTGCCACTATTGGCACGGGAAATATCGCCGGTGTTGCAACCGCAATTTTTCTGGGCGGGCCCGGGGCTTTGTTTTGGATGTGGTGTACGGCCTTAGTGGGCATGGCAACCAAATATGCCGAAGCGGTATGCGCGGTACGGTTTCGGGAAACCGATGATAAAGGGCTGCACGTGGGCGGTCCTATGTATTATATCAAAAACGGCTTGGGTAAAAAGTGGGCCTGGTTGGGTACTTTATTTGCCGTTTTCGGTGCCGTTGCCGGGTTTGGTATCGGCAATACTGTGCAAGCAAACTCAGTCGCAGACGCTATGCATTCTACATTTGGTATTGATGAGTCTATAACCGGATTGATTATCATGATTGCCGTTGCCCTGGTGTTGGTAGGCGGTATCACCAGAATTGCAGAGGTCGCCGGTAAATTAGTGCCGTTTATGGCGATCGCCTATGTGGTTGGGGGAATTGTGATTCTGATAATTAATATTGGGGAATTACCCGCCGCGTTTGCTTTGGTAATCGACCATGCGTTTACTCCAGCTGCGGCGGAAGGTGGTTTTGCCGGTGCGGCGGTATGGGCCGCCATTCGCTTTGGAGTTGCACGAGGTATATTTTCCAACGAGGCGGGATTGGGCAGCGCACCCATCGCACATGCCGCGGCCAAGACCAATAATCCGGTTCGCCAAGGTACCATCGCTATGTTGGGCACGTTTATCGATACCATCATCATATGCAGTATTACCGGCCTGGTGATCATTACCAGCGGCGCCTGGACTAGTGGTGAGACCGGTGCAGCCTTATCGACCCGGGCTTATGAAACCGTTTTACCGGGTGTTGGTCATTACATAGTGACCATTGGTTTGGCGTTGTTCGCCTTTACGACTCTTTTGGGGTGGAGTTATTACGGCGAACGTTGTGTACAATTCTTATTTGGCACCAAATCCATCATGCCGTTTCGATTGTTGTGGATTTTTGCGATTCCCATCGGCGCCACCGCGCAATTGGACTTTGTTTGGTTAGTGGCGGATACCTTGAACGGATTGATGGCTTTGCCCAACTTAATAGCGCTTCTTTTGCTGAGTCCAGTGGTCTTTGCGCTGACACGGGAGTATTTTAAAAAACCCAGTGCGGCCGCAAATACCGGGACTTAGGTTGCAAGGGATTTAGGTTACCAGGACTTAAGTTACCAGGACTTAGGTTACCAGGACTTAGGTTGTAAGAAGGTTTAAAAGGGGCTTTGTCAGGACTTGGAGCCGTAGCTCTTGGCGACCACGTCCGGGTAAATATCATCCACATGCAAACCGAATTGGCCACTGCGTTTGTCATGGTAATATCGAATAAGAGTCTCTTTGATTACCGGGAAGGCGATATTGTCCCAAGGGATGTCGGTTTCTTCGAACAGTTCCACTTCCAGGCTTTCGGCGCCCGGTCCGAATTCAGTATCCAGCATTTTCGCCCTGAACATAATGTAGACCTGGCTGATGTGGGGGATATTGAACAAGGCATACAGGCCGACAGGCTCCACCCTGGCATTGGCTTCTTCCAATGTTTCTCTCACTGCCGCTTCACTGGTAGTTTCCTTGTTTTCCATAAATCCTGCCGGCAATGTCCATAAACCTTTGCGTGGTTCGATGGCCCGTTTGCACAGCAGGATTTTATCCTGCCATTCCGGTATACATCCGGTGACGATTTTCGGATTTTGATAGTGAATCTGGCCGCAACGATCGCACACATACCGGGGTAGGTTATCGCCGGGAGGTATTTTTAATTCAACGGGGGAGCCGCAATGGCTGCAGTAATTCATATAAAACACAATCCCATTTAAGGTGGTCTGAAGCTTTTCAGTATTTATAAAAGTATATAGATGATAAAGTTGAATCGCCAGTTCACCCGCGGTAACGCTCGGTGGCGTAGCTGGCGCAGATCACTTGCGGTGGACTACCGAGTGGATGACATATTTCTGCTCGAAATGTACGGTAAATTTATCGTATACCCAGCGGGTAATGGGGGGATTGCCCACAGGAGGTTTTATTTCCTTGGGATTTCCAAATTGCGCGGAAACTTCTTCCATGGTCATGCCGCGCTGCGGAAGTACTACATTCTCAGTAGGGGTGACGGATTGATCGTCAAGATTTGGTATGGTTAAGACGTCGGCCATCGCGGCGGGTGACAGTAAAACAAACACCAACAAACGGATTATCAACCATCGAATAAAATAATCTGCAAAATCTTGTTGCTTCATGGTGGGTGGTGCTCCAGTGCGTGCGTATTCCGTATTGACTAAGAATTTTCCGTAGGAGTCCTATCGACCCTTGAAGTTCGAAGTTTAATATTTTGCCAGCAAATGCCGTGATTGCAAGTCCACCTCGACTGATGCCTTAGATTGGGAGGTGTATTGTGATAATTATTTCACCCTGACACGCATTGACTTTCTAGTTGGCAGGAATACCCATGACAGCGGCCGCTTGTGAGCGGTCTTTATCCGCTTGTTGTTGTAAGGCGGGGAGTTGGTCCGGAGTGATCTGTAAAATCTGTAGCGTCTGTTTTAAACCGCTGCTGGTATCGTCAAAATCGAGCTCATCCGCTGCTTGGAATACTAAATGATGTGCCATGCATAGTGCGGCCGAGTTGATTGAATATTCCGCCGGAGCGGACTGGGGATTGGTATAGTATTGGATTGGTACGTAGGTAGTGGCGGGAATCTCCCATTTTTTTAGCAATGCCGCGGTTACTTCATTATGGGAAAACCCCAATAGTTTAGTTTCTTCCAGGTGCTGTAATTGGAGGTGGTCCTGCGATGATTCCAGTATTTTCTTGGACAGCTCGGGCAAATTCATATAAATGACTAATTTGCCGATGTAAGCGACTATGCCGGCGGTGAATACATGGAGTGCGTTTTTTTCACCACACGCTTCTTTGATCAGTTTCGCGTTACAGGCTAGATAAATAGACTGATCCCAAAACGAACGCATGTCGGCAACGTTTTTATCGATTCCTTGAAAGGTGCGAATAACTGAAGTGGCGAACACCAGTTGGTGCAAGGTATCCAGGCCTATGGTGGTGATAGCCTCTTTGACAGTGGCAATAGTGCGGGAGCGTTTGTACCAGGCGCTATTGGCTAACTTGAGGGACCGGGTCGACAAGCTGGGATCAAGTTCGATGACTTTGGTGATTTCAGAGATTGGGCGGTCCCGTTTGATACAGTCATTTAGCTTCAGAAAAGCTTCCGGTAAGGAGGGTAGCTCCGGATTATCTAGCAATTGATCTAAGGTCATCGCTTGCTTATTCAATCGTGTTCAACTCAATAGTTCGTCAATCTGGTTGCGTACCTCTTCCGAGGCTGAAAGGTATTTGTTAATCAAATTAGTCAGATTTCGTACCAATTGTTGCAGTTTCGTCGCATCGGTCAAAATATCCGGTTGCTGCGATGCGTTGTGGGAAATCGCGTATATCACCGACGGTGTGGTGCCAAACAAGGTGCATAGCTTATCGAAATTCTGCGGGCCCAAACCCTCCAATCCCCGTTCAAATTTTGATAGCGCACCTTTGTTGATCCCGGTCAGACCTTCAACGTCAGTCAAACTTAGGCCACGCGCTTTTCTTAACATTAATATAGTTGCGCCTAAAGCCATATGTGTTTTTTAACACCACCATTTGGTTGAGTTATGCTCAACTTGAACAGTATATTTAGAGTTAGTATAGAAAGGAATTTGAATTTGACAATGTTTATTTTTACTCAACTTTTTGCTCTGCTTTTTACTCAACTTTTCACTTAGCTTGTCACTTTAGCTTTTCACTTGACTTTGCACTATGCGTTTTATTTATCTATTTTCTTAGCGTTTGATTCGACTTTTAACTCAATATCGTCAGTCATTATTATAGCTTGTTGATGTTTATTTGATTTTCCTAGGTTTGAAAGATAAATGCAAACTTTTTGTAACACAAAACGGGAGTTGTTTTGCTAATGGCTATTGGGTAAACAACCTAACAAAGCTGCTATGGTTGTCTTGATTACGACGTCAACGGGAAGAGGCAACATTACGGGGTGGCGAATTCGAAATTAATTGGATGTAGTCCGGTGCTTTTAATGGTTTACTGATTAAATAACCTTGTACTATGTCACAGCCTAGGGTTTTGAGAAATTCTAATTGCTCCTTTTTTTCCACCCCTTCGGCGATTACTTTCAAGTTCAGGCTGTGAGCCATGGCAATAGTCGCCGCAATTACTGAGTTTACGTTTTTATTGGATGGCGCTTCTCTTACAAAGGCTTGATCAATCTTTAAAAAATGAATGGGGAATTTCGTCAAGTAGCTTAACGAAGAATAGCCTGTGCCGAAATCATCTATGGCCAGCTGGGCGCCCAATTGGTTAAGGTGTATTAGTGTTTGAGTCGATTTGTCAATATCGGTCATTATGGCATCTTCGGTAATTTCCAATTCCAGATAGTTCACGTCCAGTTGGTATTT
>JASFLF010000230.1:0-5976 GCA_050118235.1 Gammaproteobacteria bacterium
TATTGGTTGTCCATTGGCGGCTTTTTCTCGGCGTTAGAACCAATCCCGCTGGTAGCCATGGTAGTGCATGCCGTATACGATTCGGGTGTGCATCGGTTTAAAAATTCCAACCATCCGGCACTGGCCTGGCTAATCGCCCATGCCTTTGGCAATTTCTTCGGTGCCGGCGTGTGGGGGTTTATGCATACTCTGCCGCAAATCAACCTGTACACGCATGGTACCCAATGGTCCGCCTCCCATGGCCACTTGGCGTTTTTCGGCGCCTACGCCACCATCAATATCGCGTTTTTTTATCTGGCGGTGCAAAAATGGCGGGGAAA
The DNA here is from genome assembly GCA_050118235.1 of Gammaproteobacteria bacterium. GTDB lineage: Bacteria > Pseudomonadota > Gammaproteobacteria > SZUA-152 > SZUA-152 > JAJDNG01. Next base: position 321 of record JASFLF010000230.1, read on the forward strand.
CGTATGGATGTCGGGAGGTTTGCGAGATAAGGGCTGGAAATGGAAATGGTCCTTGGGACTGTTAAACCTCGGGGTCATCGGTATGACTGTGGCGATGCTGATTGCCGGTTATGAGCAATCCTTTTTGGAGCGGGCCATAGGCGGTTCCACTTGGCAGGCCTATTTTGAGGGGCAGACGCATCCCTGGTTTGTGCAAGCCATGGTGTGGCGCCTGGTATTTGGCTTGATCACGTTTGTGGGCCTACTCCTATTGATTTGGGATCTACTCAGTATTGGCGCAAAGGAAACCCGTAGCGCCGATGCACCTACCGAAGCGCACAAAGACACTGGCGGTGAAACCTTGGGCGCCGCAGTGCAAGCGAGCACGTAAGGTCGAAAATCAGCTTTTGCGTCACCCTCCCGGAAGGAGCGGGGCACTGCACCGCGACTGGTTATGTTACATGGACTCTTAACAAGTCGCGGATCTGACGCCCTATTAGTGCTCTGCTACACTTACTTTACCTGGCACAAATCCCCATCCCAGGTTTCGGGCCTCCACAAGCGTTTTATTGCTGCCAGACGGATTCGCCCGTTACAACTCAAACAATTTTCATGGAGGGCTTCACTATGACTAAGACACTGGACGAAGTTTTAAAAGCCAACCAGCAATACGCCAGCGCGTTCGACAAAGGCGATCTCGCCATGCCACCCGCCAGGCGCTTTGCCATACTCACTTGTATGGATGCGCGCCTGGATCCAGCCAAGTTCGCCGGGCTGGCCGAAGGCGATGCCCACGTTATCCGCAACGCGGGTGGTCGGGCCAGCGATGACGCCATTCGTTCGCTGGTTATTTCCTATAAACTGTTGGGCACACGCGAGTGGTTTGTCATTCACCACACCAACTGTGGCATGGAAACATTCTCCGATGAGACCATACGCAAGCTGCTCAAACACAGCCTGACTACCGCTAAGCTGGATAAGAAAGGCTGGCACGATGTCGGCAAAGGCCCCGGTTCTATAGAAGCCGACTTCATTGACTGGCTAACCATCAGCGATCAACGCGAGGCGGTCATAGAGGACGTGCAGCGTATCCGCTCACACCCGCTGGTGCCACGGGACATACCCATTTTTGGATTCATTTACGACGTGACTTCCGGCAATCTCCTGGAAGTCCCCGAAGCCACCAAACTGGGCAAGGCCGCATAGCTGTTGCAGGGCGGGGTTGCGGAATGTATACCGCCGTACCCCGCTCGCTTTCACACAAACGATAATGCCTGCTATGTAGGACTGAACAGGCGGAATATCGACAACTCATATCCCACCTCATGCAGCCGGCCATAGCAGCCATGGGGCTGAAAACACTGCAGCGATTTATATAGAACTCTAGTGATAATTGGGGGAGGCGAATAAAGCCCGTTAAAGTGCAGCGCAAATCATTCCTAACACTATCTCGTGACCATAACTATTCAAAGTTGAGTGAATCGCAATATCAATCCCGCAGGAATCGCATTGACAAGACTTTGATGTTCATTGAATTTAACATACACTGTAATTTCTTCAGGCTGTCACAATACTATGAAGGAGATGCGACTATATGGAACTAAATCCTGAAACCTGGCCGGAATTGGTTTTTAATTTCGGACCCTATGCAATTCTGGTTTTATTTATTCTTTGGGTGGTTCCCAGGGCTTCCAAGCGTATGCAAAATATGACTGAGACCGCACCAAAAGCAGTGCGGATTTCGGCCACAATGGTCTTGATTGTATCCTGGAGTGTTGTGCTGATAATGGTTGGATACGTACTGTTTCAATGGTCACCGGTGCGGGTATATTCCGGCGGACTCGGTGTGTTGAACCAGTCGGAAAAGATTTACCCTCTGGATGACAATATCTATATTAAAGTAGAAGGCACTCCGGTGCCGAAGCGCGAGCGCTGGCAGTTTGTTTTGGTGGACAGGGAACGTGCTCTTAAAAAGGAAGCTACAGCGGATTTTACCTATTACTGGGGCGAAAAAGACGATGAATACACCGACTACTTCATCCCCATAAGTAGCATTGTGAAAGACAAAACCACGGAATTCAAGTTTAGCCGCAAAGACCCCGAAAAAGCCTATTTGTGGTCCGATGGTCAGTGGCAAGAAGCCTCCCGCGAAACGGCGCGCCCACAACGCTACGTTGTGAACTTGGGTTGGAATGTATTTGCGCAGGATGGCGTCGATCTGCAAGAGCTCAAGGAACAGTTAGCCTCGCCCAACCGTGTCGTCCGTGCCAGGGCCCGCAACCAGCTGCGTCAATTAAGCAGCAAGGAACTGGAGGCACTCAAGACGATGACTGTGGATGAGAAAGCACTGCACCAGATTCAGCTGGAATTAGAGCGCCGGCAAAATTAAAGATACTCCGTTCCGTCACTCTAAGCCGGTGCATAAGCTCACTCACCATTGACGTCATTAATCCAACTCAACGCCGCCGACACACCGGGAAAGCCGATTGTACTGGTGAGCAATATCGCCGCATGCTCGACTTCTTCGTTGGTTGCACCCGCGGCTTTGGCTCGTCTGGCATGGCTGTGCACGGCCCCTTCCGAACGCAAAGTGATGGCGCCGGCCAGTTGAATCAGATGGGCGGTTTTTTCATCCAATGGCCCTGAGTCGTACGCTGCCTTGCCCAACGTATCCACGGCACTTATAAGCGTGCCGTGTTTTTCTTTAAGGTAACTAAACCATTGTGGGTATTTGTCGTCTGTCATAAGTTGCTCCTGAAGTGTACCTATGTTGCCGCTTGTAAACCGCCGAATACAGAATGCTTGATTGATACAATTCGCCATTTTATAGGCTCTATTGAAGCGCTGACCAAATCAAACGATGGGAGCGCGTAACGGAAGGTTTTAGAGTCGGCGTTGGATTAACTATAGATCTTCGACACGTTTCCGCCAAGGGTGAAATCGAGCGTGTATTGGATATTGAAATTATTAATATCTTTGGCGCAATAGGCGCTGGGGTACAAGTTATGTTTGTTAAGGGGTTTCTGTTGACATATCCGGTTTAAATCCATCTGGTAATTCACCATTTTGGATATAGGTATATCCATAGCCTACCGAGTGTTTAAGCAATCCCAGTTCCTCAGCGACATCCGCATGGCTATCATCCTCACGGCCCATACGGATCCAGTCTTGTACGATCGACTAGCTGCGCTACAAGTTCGACTCCGCAAACTCCGCCAATATCGAGCGCGGCACACCATTGAGTTGTACGCTACCGCCGTGCGCAAACCCTTTAAAACGCTCCGTCATATAGGTTAACCCGGAACTGATGGGATTGAGGTAAGGCGTATCGATTTGCGCCAGGTTGCCCAGGCAAATCACTTTACTGCCCTCGCCGGCGCGGGTCAATATGGCTTTCATTTGGTAAGGTGTCAGGTTCTGGCACTCGTCGATGATGATAAGGCTTTTTTGAAAACTGCGGCCGCGGATATAATTCATGGCTTTAAACTGGATATTGGCTTTGTTTTTTACGTAAGCGATGCTGTCTTGCGGCCGCTCGTCATTACTGTGTAAGGCTTCGATGTTGTCGCTGATGGCGCCCAGCCAGGGGTCCATTTTTTCTTCTTCGGTGCCCGGTAGAAATCCGTGCTCTTCGGCCAAGGGCGGCGTGCTGCGGGTGACGATAATTTTGTTATAGAGTTTATTTTCCACGGTCATCTCCAGCGCAGCTGCCAGCGCCAATATGGTTTTGCCCGAACCGGCGGCGCCGGTGAGCGTTACCAAGTGCACGTCGGTATCCAGAAGCAGGTTTAACGCCAGCGCTTGATGCATATTACGGGGTCTTAAGCCCCAGGCTTGACGCTCCAATAACCCGTGGTGGCTTAAATCCAATATGGAAATGGTATCCGCTTTGACTTGCTGGAACCTCCCTACAAAACCCGTCTCATCCACAACAAATTCGTTAGCATACACCTCGAAATCCAGCGCTTGGCGCGAGATTAGATGGTACGTTTTACCGTCTACCCTCGAACTATTGACGTTGTCCACGACATCCCAAAACGAACCTGGGATGTGGATATAACCTTTGGTCAGTTGCTTGATATCCGAGACCAGCTGATCGTTGTGATAGTCCTCGGATTCCAAGCCACAACTGCGCGCTTTTAAGCGCATGTTGATGTCTTTGGTCACCAAAATCACTTTGGTGTCCTTGCGTTCCTCTTGAAGTTCAATTAAGCGATTGATGATTTTGTTGTCGTTTAAGTCATTGGGCAGTCGTGAATTGATTTCATTTCTGGTCTGCGACGTCATTAACACCGCCAAACTGCCGCTGGTTTGGCCGTCGTTGTCGCGGTGAATCGCAACACCTTTGGATATGTCTTCGGGCGACGCTTCGCCAATGACTTGGTCAATCATACGGATAGCCGAGCGGCAGTCCGCGGCATAGGCATGTTTGCTGGATTTAAGTTGATCGAGTTCTTCTAATACGGTGATGGGGATGATAACTTGGTGTTCTTCGAAATTAAGAATGGAGGTGGGATCGTGGATCAAAACATTGGTATCAAGAACATAGGTTTTTTGCTGCTTACCGCTCGCTCTACTCATATGCACCGCCTTGGTTTGAATCGTTAGCGTTTATTACGGCAAATAATATTCCTAAAATAATCTATTGATCGCTTAGATGCAATATTACTGACTAAATTCATCAACGAACTTAAGTAGCTCGCACTGCCCCATTTGGTGAGTTAGAAACACTACACCAATTTGCAGCAAATTGGCGTTCAACAGATTATTCTAGGATCATGTCACTTGTGTGACAAAATAAGCTATTTTTACAAAATACACAAAATATATGTTTGACCGATAATTTGCGCAAGCAAGATTCCCGCCATGTGATTGTAATACCGGCGGGGCATATTTACGCATTCAATAAAATGGAAAGGCTATACTTTGTTTAATTCGACTTGAGGTTTGAAACGTATCATCGCTCAAGCACTACGATGGGTCAAAAGCCAACACTAAGGCATATCGGTGAATCAGCAAACACATAAAATTCCGCGCGGCGTGTGGGCACTGGGATTCGTCAGCTTGTTCATGGACGTCTCCTCGGAGATGATTCACGGCTTATTGCCGGTGTTTTTGGTGACGGTGTTGGGCGCCAGCGCACTAATGGTGGGCATTATCGAAGGCGTAGGCGAAGCACTGGCGCTCATTGTGCGCTTGTTTTCCGGTGTGTTAAGTGATTATCTGAAGAGCCGCAAATCGCTGGTATTTACGGGGTATTTACTCGGCACACTGTCCAAGCCGCTATTCGCCCTGGCAAGCAACGCCGGTGTGGTTTTGGCGGCCCGCTCGCTGGACCGTGTTGGTAAAGGCATTCGCGGCGCGCCCAGGGATGCGCTTATCGCTGATCTTACCCCGGACGCCATTCGCGGAGCAGCCTACGGCTTGCGGCAGTCTTTGGATTCGGTAGGTGCCGTGGTCGGGCCGTTGCTCGCCGTCATAGTAATGTGGCTAAGCAGCGATAATTTTCGCGCCGTATTTTGGCTGGCGGCCATTCCCGGTTTCTTCTCAATCACCATTATTCTTTGGTTTGTAAAAGAACCACAACCCTCCCAGGCCACTGCTAAAACGCCATTTAGTCTCAAAGCGGTCGGTAAACTCAGCGCGGCATTTTGGTTGATTCTGGCGGTGGGCCTGG